>DAHWEX010000532.1 GCA_027326205.1 Actinomycetota bacterium | reverse complement strand
CAGGTCGGCCACTGTCTCGTCACGCTCGCGCATCTCCAGCAGCATCGGAATCACCTGGTCGGGGACGCCCCGGCTGAAGTCGGTCATGGTGGCCGCGAGCGCCCGCTCCTCAATCGTCCAGTCGTGCATAGTCGACTGTTTACGGTAAGCGGGGACGCGCGGCGATGTTCACGGTCGCATGCTTACGCGGGCCGGCCGGGGAAATCCGCACCGCTGAGCGGGCGCCGGGTACTACGAAACGTAGTGGGTAGTACCATGTGCAGCGTGAACGGTGCCGTTCCCACGACGATCATCGTCGCCGGTCTCGCGCTCGCCGCCTACGCGCTGCTGATGACCGCTCTGAACCGGCGGATGGGCCTCGGCCTGCTCGTCGCCCTCGGCGTGCTCGAAATCCTGCTGCTCGTCCTCGTCGGCCTGGTGGTGGCCCGGCTGGCCGGCGGCGGGCGCCCGGCGTCCATGCCCACGCTCATCGGCTACCTGATCGCGACGCCGTTCATCCCGCTCGCCGCGGGGTTCTGGGGGGCGATCGAGCGGTCGCGCTGGGGCCCGGCCGTGATCGGCGTGGCCGGGCTGGTCGCGGCCGTGCTGATGGTGCGGCTGCACGAGATCTGGCCGGTGATCCATGTCTGAGCCCGAGACGCCGTCGGCGTCCGCGACCGCGGCACCGGAGCAGGAGCAGCCGCAGTCGACGAGGACGGGCCCGGGCCGGCTGCTGGTCGCGGTCTACGCCCTCTTCGCGCTGTCCGCCTCCGCGCGGGCCGTGGTGCAGATCGCGACCAAGTTCGGTCACGCCCCGGTCGCCTACCTGCTGTCGGCCTTCGCCGCCGTGGTCTACGTCATCGCCACGGTCACCCTCACCGCCGGCAGCCCGGCCGCCCGCCGGATCGCCGTGGCGTCCTGCTCGGTGGAGTTCGCCGGCGTGGTGGCGGTCGGCACCTGGAGCCGGCTGGCGCCGGCCACCTTCCCCGACGCGACCGTGTGGTCCGGCTACGGCAGCGGCTACGGCTACGTCCCGCTGGTGCTGCCCGTTTTCGGGCTGCTCTGGCTGCGTTACTGGGCCAGGCGCGACCGGGCGCCGCGTCCGGTCGCGCCAGCCGGCGCGGCCGGCGACAGCGACTAGGCGACGCGGTACGGAGCGGCGTTCTGCTCCTTCAGGGACAGTCCGTGGCCGGGGCGGGTCGGGTCGGGGCGCAGCACGCCGCCCGCCGGGTCGAGCGCGCCGTCGAAGATCATGGTCTCGATGCGGACGTGGTCGTGGAAGTACTCCAGGTGGCGCAGGTTCGGGACGGCGGCCGCCACGTGGGCGTGCAGGTTCGGCGCGCAGTGCGCGGAGACCTGCAGGCCGCGGGCGGCCGCGACGGCGGCGGCGCGCAGCCACTCGGTGATGCCGCCGCAGCGGGTCACGTCGACCTGGAGGCAGTCCACCGCCCGCGCGTCCACCATGCGGGCGAAGTAGGGCAGGTCGTAGCCGTACTCCCCCGCGGCGACATCGGGATCGACCCGGTCGCGCACCTCGCGCAGCCCGTCCAGGTCGTCGGAGCTGACCGGCTCCTCGAACCAGGTGACGCCGTGGCACGCCATCGCGCGGCCCATCCGGACCGCCTGCTTGCGCGTGTAGCCGCCGTTAGCGTCCACGTACAGCTCCGTGTCCGGGCCGATGACCCGGCGGGCGAAGGCGATCCTGGCCAGGTCGCGGGCCTCCTCCGTGCCCCAGGACTCGCCGATCTTGATCTTCACCCGCGGGATGCCGAGGCCGTAGGTCCAGTGTTCAAGCTGGGTGCGGGCGGCGGGCTCGGCATAGGTGGTGAACCCGCCGCTGCCGTAGACGGGAACCGTGTCGCGGACCAGGCCGAGGACCCGGCTCAGCGGCAGGCCGAGCAGATGCGCCTTCAGGTCCCACAGCGCGGCGTCGACCGCGGAGATCGCGCACGAAACCAGGCCCGGACGGCCCAGGTTGCGCACCGCGCGGACCATCGACTCCCACGCGGCGCCGGTGCCGAGCGCGCACGTGCCGGTGACCGCGGCCGCCAGTTCGCCCTCGATCAGCGGCTTGCAGGCGCTCGCCGCGTACGTGTAGCCGAGGCCCGCCGCCCCGCCGCCGGTGACGCTCGCGGTCACCAGGGTGGTCTTGCTCCAGGCCAGGGTGCCGTCCGCCTCCGGCTGGTCGGTGGGGATCTCGTAGACCGCCGCGGTGACGCCGTCGACCAGCGGGAAGTCCGGGTCAAGCGGCCCCGCCGACGGCGGGCCGGCCGTCTCGCGGCCACGCGGGCCGGTCACCGGCCGTGCCTGCGCGCCGCGTTCCTGACGGCGCCCAGCGCACGGGCGACCGCGCTGCCCGCCGATTCCGCGGCCTCCGCCGCCGCGAGGTGGCCGCTGTGGTCGCGCGAGCGGCTGTCGAAGTCCCCGTGCGCGCCCTCGTCGCTGCCAGGCCGCGCGTCGGCCGGCTGCCACAGGTTACCGGGCCTGCCGGGCGCCGCCCGCTGCCCCGTCTGCTGCGAGTCGTACCCGGTCCGCGCCAGGTAGCGGTCGAGCAGCGGCGCGGCGGCCTTCTGGGCGAGGATCGTCGCCACGGTGGACCCGCCCACCCAGTACTCCTTGCGGTTCGGGTGGCCGGCCGCGAAGACCACCCCCTCGGCCGCGACCTCGGGCTGGTAGATCGGCGGGACCGGCTGCGGGCTGCGCGGCAGCCGGGACAGCACCCAGGAGAACTGCGGCGTGTTGACGGCCGGCATCTGCACCACGGTGATCCGCACGTTGCTCTTGTCGTGCATCAACTCGGTGCGGACCGACTCGGTGAAGCCGTTGACCGCGTGCTTCGCGCCGCAGTACGCGGACTGCAGCGGGATGGAGCGGTAGCCGAGCGCCGACCCGACCTGCACGATCGTGCCGCGGTCACGGGGCACCATCCGCTGCAGCGCGGCCATCGTGCCGTGCACGTACCCCAGGTAGGTCACCTCGGTCACCCGCCGGAACTCCGCCGGGGTGATCTTGGTGAACGGGGCGAACACCGACGCGAACGCCACGTTCACCCAGACGTCGATCGGTCCGAGTTCCGCCTCGGCCCGCTGCGCCGCCTCGTTCACCGCCTCGAAGTCGGCCACGTCCGCCGGCAGCGGCAGCGCCGTGCCGCCGAGCTGCTCGACCGAGCCGGCCGCTCCGCGCAGCCCGTCCTCTCCCCGCGCGATGAGCGCCACCCGGGCGCCGAGCGCGCCGAAACGCTCGGCCACCGCCCGGCCGATCCCGGCGCTCGCGCCGGTGACCACCACCGTCTTGCCCGCGTAGGACTTCGCGGCGCCTTCACTCCCGTTCACTAGATCGCCCCGTCTTCATGTTGTTTCGCGTCGTTGCCGTATGCCTGGGATTCCTACTTCCAGCCGTGCGCCGGGCCAAACGAAAGCGCCCGCACCGAACGGTCCGTGACCATTCGGCTTCAGTCCAACGCTTCTTGCTGTTATCGAGGATGACGAAGGCGGCGGGAGGCTACACGGGGCGGCGGCCGGCTACACGGGGCGGCGGGAGGCGCGGCGGGCGACCGGGAAGGACCGGGGCGGCCGACGCATGCGGGGGGCGGAATCAGGAAGTAGGAACGCCATGCGGACTGGTAACGGAGTTCATGGCGGAGCCAAGCGGAGGGGGGCGGGTGGCACGGGTGCGGCCGGTCAGGCGGACGACGTGCTCGCGCCCCGGGTGCTGCGGGAGTACGCGCTGGTCGCGGACGGGGAGCGCGGCGCGCTCATCGCGCCGGACGGGTCGGTGAGCTGGCTGTGCGCCCCGCGCTGGGACAGCCCCGCCGTCTTCAGCGGGCTGCTCGGCGGCCCCGGGCGCTACACCGTGACGCCGGCCGACCCGTGGCATGTCTGGGGCGGGTACTACGAGGACGGGTCGCTGATCTGGCGCAGCCGCTGGGTGGGCGACGGGCGGGTGGAGTGCCGTGAGGCCCTCGCCATGCCGGCCGATCCGCACCGGGCCGTGCTGCTGCGCCGGATCGTGGCGCTGGACGGGGCGGCCAAGGTCACGGTCTTCCTCGACGTGCGCGCCGGGTTCGGCCGCCACCCGATGACGGACCTGACGCGGCACAGGGCGGCTAACCACGGGGCCGCTAACCACGGGGCGGCTAACCACGGGGCGGCTAACCACGGGGGCGTGTGGACCGGGCGGAGCGGTCCGGTGCGGCTGCGCTGGACCGGGGCGGGCGACGCGCGCGCGGTCGACGGCGGGCTCGCCCTGACGGTGGAGCTCGCCGAGGGGGCGGAGCACGATCTCGTGCTGGAGATCTGCGACCATGACTTTCCCGATGATCCCCCCGAGGCCGCGAAGCTCTGGTCCGCGACCGAAGAGAGCTGGTCGCGGGTCGTGCCCGACTGCGGCGACCTGATCGCCGCCACGGACGCGGCACATGCCTACGCGGTGCTGCGCGGGCTGACCTCGGCGAGCGGCGCCATGGTGGCCGCCGCGACCACGTCACTGCCCGAGCGGCTTGAGGCGGGGCGCAACTACGACTACCGCTATGCCTGGATCAGGGACCAGTGTTACGCGGGGCTCGCGCTGGCCGCGCACGGACCGCATCCGATGCTCGGCGGCGCGGTGCGGTTCATCACCGAGCGACTGCTCGCGGACGGTCCCGGTCTCATGCCCGCGTACACGGTGGCGGGCGAGCCCATCGGCGACGAGCGGGCGCTGCGGCTGCGGGGTTTCCCCGGCGGCGCGCCGCGCGTCGGGAACTGGGTGCGCAAGCAGTTCCAGCTCGACGCGTTCGGCGAGGCGCTGTCGCTGTTCGCCGCCGCGGCCGGCCACGACATGCTGGGCGAGGACGACTGGCGGGCGGTGGAGGTAGCCGCTTGCGCCATCGGGAAACGGTGGCAAGAGCCGGACGCGGGCATCTGGGAGCTTGACAGCCAGCGCTGGGCGCACTCACGGCTCGCCTGCGTGTCCGGGCTGCGGGCGATCGCCGGGGCGGCCGCGGCCTGGGGTCCCGGGGCCGGCGGGCACGGGCAGCGGGAGGCGGCCCGGTGGAGTTCCCTCGCCGACACCATCACGGCCAGCCTGCGGGACTGCGTCCACCCGTCCGGCCGGTGGCAGCGCGCACCGGACGACGAGCGGGTGGACGCGGCGCTGCTGCTGCCGGTCATCCGGGGCGGGACCGACCGCCACGACCCGCGCAGCCAGGCGACGGTCGCGGCGGTCCGGAGCGAGCTCGCCGCCGACGGTTTCGTCTACCGGTTCCGGCACGACGACCGGCCGCTGCACAAGGCGGAGGGCGCGTTCACGCTCTGCGGGTTCTGGATGGCCCTCGCGGAGCACGCGTACGGGAACCCGGTCGCGGCGGCGCACTGGTTCGAGCGCAACCGCTCGGCGACCGGACCCGCGGCGCTCTACACCGAGGAGTACGACGTCCACCAGCGGCAGCTACGGGGAAACCTGCCCCAGGCGTTCGTGCACGCCGGGATGCTGGAGTGCGCGGTGACGCTGTCGCGGGACGTCCGCCTCGGCGCCGGCGGCTGACACCCCGGGCAGGTTCCGGCGTGGGAGTGGCACCCGGGACCGTTCGGGACGCTGATGTTCGCCTTGCTCGCGGGAAATGACGTGACCTGGCTGTTTGGAGTGATGCCGACCGGGTAGCCAGCCACTACCTGCCCGGACAGGCAAGGAACGCGGGCGCCGCTGCCGGGTGATGCTGGAGGGGCCGGCGGCGGCGCGCGGGGGCGAGCACCGGGCCGCCGGGGCACGTGCCCGGCGGCCCGGTGCTTCCGCATGCACGGTGCTTCCGCACGCGGGCCGCCCGGGGGCCGGAGACCGGGGGCCGGCCCGCTAGTCCAGCGTGACCACGGCGGCGATCTGGTCCAGGCCGGAGACCTTCAGCAGGGTTTCCGTGATCGACCCGGCGGGGGCGACCTGGATGGTGAGCCGGACCTGCCGCGCGGCGTTGAACAGGGCCCGGATGCCGGCGCTGTCGCAGTAGGTGACCGCGGTCAGGTCGACGGTGACGGCGGGCGAGGCGGCGGCGGCCTCGTCGAGGGCCGCCTGGAACTGCCCGGCGTTGGCCAGGTCGATGTCGCCGGCGGCGCGCACGGTAGCGGGCCGGCGCCCGCTCGCGGGCAGGAACCCGAACCGGGCCTGCTGGCCCCGGCCGGCCCGGCTCCCGCCCGGCGGCTGGCGCGCCGGGTCGGCTGGACGGTCGTTGTCAGTCATGACTTCAGGTCCTTGGTCAAGGTCACCGTCGTTCCCCGCGGGGAGGGGTCGATCGCGACGTCATCCATCAGGGCGTGCATGAAGATGATCCCGTGGCCCCGGGTGCCGGGAGCAGGCGGCTCGCGGTCGGGGGCGGGCGGCCGCCAGGCTCCGGTGTCGGTGACGGTCACCTGGACCGTGGCCGAGACCGCGCGGGCGGTGAGGGTGATCTGGACGGGCGGCAGGCCGGCCGGACGGCCCGCGGTGGCGTGCTCGTAGGCGTTGCCCGCGGCCTCGCCCGCCGCGATCATGATGTCGGCGCCTTCCCTGGGCCCGATGCCGGCCGTCGGCAGCCAGTGGCGCAGCCTGGCCCGGAGCAGGGCAAGACAGGAGGGGTCGTCCGCCAGCACCCGGACGGTCAGCGGGGCGGGCGGGTGCCGGTAGATCAGCACGGCGACGTCGTCTTCATAGCCGGCCGCTGGCGTCATGGCCGACATGACGTGGTCCGCGATGTCGTCCGGATGGTCCCGGGCACGCTCGGCCATCGTGACCGCCGCGGCGTCGATGCCCTTGTCCAGCGACTGGTTCCGCCGTTCGACGAGCCCGTCGGTGTACAGCAGCAAGGTCGCGCCCGGTGGCAGCGTGGCGGTCGCCTGCGGACGCTCCCAGTCCGGAAGCCGCATGCCGAGCGGCACGGACCTGGCCTGGTCGAGCAGGCCGTACTGGCCCTCGGCGGTGACGACGATGGGCGGCGGGTGCCCCGCGCAGCTGTAGGTGACCGTGCCGGCCGCGGGGTCGATGATCGCGCAGAATACGGTGGTGCACTCGGCTCCCGGGATCCGGCTGGCGAAGGTGTCAAGGTCGGTGAGGGCTTCGGCCGGGCCGGCGGCGCGCAGCAGGACGGCCTGGCTGGCCGAGCGGAGCTGGCCCATGACCGCGGCGGCGGGCAGCCCGTGGCCGACGCAGTCGCCGACCACGACGCCGGTGCGCTGCCGCGACAGCGGGATCACGTCGTACCAGTCGCCGCCGACCTCGAGCGGCGGAACGGCCGGGGTGTAGCGGGCCGCGAACCCGGGCGGCAGCGCGGTGGGGGCGAGGATGGCGTGCTGCAGGGTCAGGGCCACGGCCCGGGCCTGCTCGTAGTCCCGCGCCTTGGCGAGGACCTGGGCCAGGTGGCTGGTGAGCACCGTGAACAGGTCCCGCACCTCGGCGGCGACCGGGCCGGCCGGCAGCTCCGCGGCGATGGCCGAGGAGCCGCTCCCGTCAAGCGGGGCGGCGAGCAGTACGGTGCCCTCGTCGCCGGCCAGCAGGGCGACCGAGGCAGCCGGCTGGCGCCGCATGCCCTCCAGCGCTTCGCGCACCGCGACTGAGGCCCCGTGGTCTGAGGCCCCGTGGTCTGAGGCCCCGTGGTCTGAGGCCCCGTGGTCTTGATCGGCCCGCGACCACCGGGTGATGGCCGGGGTGCCGTCGCTGGACCACAGCGCGGCGGTCACCTGGCTGGCCTGGACCGCGGCGGCGATCTCGCGGGCGGCCGTGGTGAGCAGCTCGGAGATCTCCCTGGCGGCGGCGAGGGCGGCGGCGAAGCCGGCCAGGGTGGCTTCGCGCTGCCCGGCCAGCCGCTCCGCGGTGACGTCCCGCGCGGTGCCGACGAACAGCCGGCCGCGCCCGTCCGGGCTGGGCACGGTGGCAGAAGTGCACGCGAGCCAGACGGTCCGCCCGTCGCGGTGCCGTACCGGGACCGCGTAGCGGCCGCCGCCGTCCCGCTTGCCGCCGGCGAACGCCCCGGCCACGGCCGCCCACCCCTCGAGATCGCCACCGGGGTCGGGGACCCAGGGGTGCGGCCAGCGGAACGGCAGGCTCTCCGGGCCGTAGCCGACTAGGTCAAGGAACGCGTGGTTGGCCTCCAGGAGGGTGGCGTCGGAGTCGGTGACGAAGAAGCCTTCCTGCAGGGAGTCGATCAGCGTGCGGCGGAACTGCGACTCCCGGTTCCTGAACCGGGCGAGTCCCAGGTTGGAACGCACCCGGGCCACGAACTCGACGGCGGAGAACGGCTTGACCAGGTAGTCGTCGGCGCCCGCGTGCAGGCCCTCGACGGAGGCCTCCTGCCCGGCCCGCGCCGACAGCAGCAGCACGGGCACGGCCGCGGTGCGCGCGTCGGCGCGCAGCGCGGCCACCAGGGCCAGGCCGTCCAGGCCGGGCATCATCACGTCGCTGATCACCAGGTCGGGTGCGTCGGCGCGGACCGACCCCAGGGCGGCGAGACCGTCGGTGACCGTGGTGACCAGATACCCGGCGCCGCGCAGCAACCGGGCCAGGTACTCGCGCATGTCGGCGTTGTCGTCGGCGACCAGAACCCGGGCGGGCAGCAGGCGGCTGGCCGGTGCGGGCAGGTCCGCGTCGCCGGCGGGCAGGATCTCCTGCGCCGGCGCCTGGTCTCCCGCGCCGTCGTCACCGTCCGCGGCGGTCCCGGGCAGCCAGCGCATCGCTTCCTGGACGTACGGGTCGGCGTTAGCCGAGACCGTCGCCGCGTGCCCGGCCGGGACGAGCGCGCCGGCGGGCAGGTGAGCGTGCCCGAGGGGCAGCCGGATGGTGAACGTGGTGCCGGCGTCCTCGGCACTGGACGCGGTGATCGTGCCGCCGTGCAGCGCGATGAGTTCCTGGACCAGGGCCAGGCCGATGCCGCTGCCCTCGTTCGACCGGGACCGGGTGTTCTCGACGCGGTGGAACCGCTCGAACAGCCGGGGCATCTCGTCCGCGGGCACCCCGATGCCGGTGTCGGCGACCGTGACCACCGCGTCGCCGCCCTCGGCCCGCACGGCGACGCGGATGGACCCGTCGAAGGTGAACTTCAGCGCGTTGCTGAGCAGGTTCAGCACCACCTTCTCCCACATGCCCCGGTCGAGGTAGGCCGGCTCGGGCAGCGGCGGGCAGTCCACCACGAAGTCCAGGCCGGCCCGCTCGACGGCGGAGCGGAAGACGCTGGCCAGTTCGGCGGTCACCTGCGCGATGTCGCTCGGCTCGTAGCTCGCCTGCATGCGCCCGGCTTCGATGCGGGAGAAGTCGAGGAGCGCGTTGACCAGACGGCCAAGGCGCAGCGCGTTACGGCTGATGACCTCCAGCTCGCCGCGCGCCCGCGGCTCATCGGACAGCAGCCGCTGCAGCTCCTGCACGGGTCCCATGATCAGGGTCAGCGGCGTACGGAACTCGTGGCTGATGTTGGAGAAGAACGCGGTCTTGGCGCGATCCAGCTCGGCGAGCTCCTCCGCGCGGCGCCGCTGGTCCTGGTAGCTGCGTGCACTGGCGATCCCGGCCGCCAGGTGCCCGGCCACCAGGCTGGTGAACCCGCGGTAGCCCTCATCGAGCGGCCGGTACCGGTTCAGTGCCGCCACCAGGAACCCGTACCAGGCCCCGCCCTGCTGGGCCAGCGGCGCTACCAGCGCCTGGACCGGCGGCTCGCGCCACGCCCCGGCCGGCAAGCCGTCGAACCGGGCACCGACCAGGTCTACCAGCGACGTCTCCCCGCGCAGCAGCGCAGCGACGGGCCACACCGGATCCGGGTCGCCGGCCGCGAGCGCCGCCGGGGCGGCCGGGTGCCCGGCCGCGATGCCCGTGCTCACCGCCAGCCGGGCGGTGCCCCCGTCGCCGTCGAACAGGTAGGTCAGCGTGAACGGCAGGTCCTGCCGGTTACGGTCCAGCTGCCGCCCGGCGAACTCCAGCGTTTCCTGCTCGGTGCGCACCGCGGTCAGGTCCGAGCCCAGGTCGCGCAGGGTCGCCATCCTGCGCTCGCCGATCACGCGGCCGGTGTCCTCGCTGACCACGCACAGCATGCCCACGACGGCGCCGGCTTCGTCGCGCAGCGGGCTGTAGGAGAAGGTGTGGTAGGTCTCCTCCGGGTAGCCGGACCGCTCCAGGAACAGCAGCAGCGCCTCGTCCCAGGTCGCCTGCCCCGTCGCCAGCACGGTGTCGATGCGCGGGCTGATATCGTCCCAGATCTCCGCCCACACCTCCCGGGCCGGCCGGCCGAGGGCCCACGGGTACTTCCGGCCCAGCGTGTCGCGCCGGTAGGCGGCGTTGCAGAAGAAGGTGAGCTGCGGTCCCCAGGCCAGCCACATCGGGAAACGCGACGACAGCAGCATGTCCACCGCCGTCTGCAGGCTCTGCGGCCAGGCTGCCGCCGGCCCGAGCGGTGTCGTGGCCCAGTCAACCGCGGCCAGGTCACGGCCTACTTCCTCATCGGCGGTGAACATCCCCGTCGCTCCTGACTCCCGGGTATGCGCACGATAGCCCACTCTTCCCGGTGAACGCGCCGCCAAACCGGAAGTGCCCCCGCTGGCCTGCTACCGTGGGCGGGCATTCCCCGCCCGCCCGTGGAAGGTTGTCCGCATGAACGCTGCCCGTGACCTGGCCGACCGGTTCCATGAGCGGTGGCTGCGGGCCAATCCGTTCGCCGCCACCATGTACGGCGTTCCCGGATACGACCACCTGCTGCCCGACGAGAGCGCGGCCGGGCAGCAGGCGTGGCGCGCCGAGGCCGGGCGGTTCCTCGACGAGGCCGCCGCGCTCGGCCGGGAATCGCAAGCACGGGGCGAGCTCACGCCCGCCGACGCCATCACGCTCGACTGCACGGCGCAGGCGGCGACCCAGGAGGTGACCGGCATCGACCTGGCGGCCGACGAGCACACCGTCACCGCCATGCAGTTCTCGGGGCCCGCCCTGTTCCTCGCGGCGGCCGCCAGGACGGTCCTGGTCGACGAGAGGGCCGCGGAAGACTACCTGACCCGCGTGCGCGGCAGCGGCACCTGGCTCGACCAGGTCAGCGAGCGGCTGCGGGAGGGGGCCCGCGCCGGGCGGCTGCCGGTCGGCCCGCTCGCCGAGCAGGCTCTTCGCTGGGCCGAGACGGTCCTCGCGGCACCGGGCAGCAGCCCGGTGCTCGCGCCGCAGCCGCCGCCGGGCTGGGACCGGGCCGCGGCCTGGGAGGACGAGCGCAGGGCAGCGGTGGCGGAGGTGGTGCAGCCCGCCCTGGCGCGGTGGACGGGCACCGTGCGGGACCTGCTCCCGCACGCGCGGACGGCCGAGCACGCCGGGCTGCGCTGGCTGCCCGGCGGCGAGGCCGACTACGCCCGGGCCATCCAGGTCTTCACGACCTTGCCGCGCTCGGCGCGGGAACTGCACCAGACCGGCCTTGAGCATGTCGCGGCCCTGGAGGGGCGGGCGGCGGAACTCGGCAGGAAGCTCGGGTTTCCCGGGCTCGCGGAGGTCTTCGCCGCGCTCCGGGACTCGGCGGGCAAGATCGCGCCGCAGGAGGCGGTCAGCCGCGCGCTGGACGCGGTGCGGCGGGCCGAGGCCCGGGCACCGGAGTTCTTCCCCGCGCCCCTCCCCGCGCCCTGCGCGGTGACGCCGATGCCGGAGGTGGTGGCCCTGTCCGGCGCGGCACCCCACTACACCCCGCCCCGGCTGGACGGGGGGCGCCCCGGCACGTTCTGGTTCAACACGCTGCGGCCGACGGCCGGGACCGGCTGGGACATCGACGTCGTGGCCTTCCACGAGGCGGTGCCCGGCCATCATCTGCAGTTGTCCCGGCTGCAGCTGCTCGGGGACCTGCCCGCGCTGCAGCGCCAGCGGAGCCTGCCGGTGTTCTCCGAGGGCTGGGGCCTGTACGCCGAGCAGCTCGCCGAGGAAACCGGCCTGTACGCCGACGAGCGCGGACTGCTCGGCGCGGTCAGCACGGCGCTGATGCGGGCGGTCCGGCTCGTCGTGGACACCGGGCTGCACGCGTTCGGCTGGAGCCGGGAGCAGGCGGTGCGGTACGCCGTCGAGCACGTCCCCATGCCGCCGGAGTTCATGGCCGCCGAGATCGACCGGTACATCGTCATGCCCGGGCAGGCGCTGTGCTACCTCACCGGCAAGCTGGAGATCGAGCGGCTGCGGGACACCGCCAGGCGACGGCTCGGCCCGGCGTTCTCGCTGCCCGGCTTCCACGCCGCCGTCCTCGACCACGGCTCGCTCCCGATGCCGACCCTGGCCCGCAGCATCGACACCTGGCTAGCGGGCCAGGCGGCGCGGTAGCCGCGCCCGCCTGCGGCCCCTGGTGACGGCTACAGGATCTTGATGACCACCAGGCACGCGTCGTCGCCGGTGTCGGAGCTGGCCTCGGCGAGGATGCGGTCGGCCAGCGACTCCGCGTCCGGGCCCGCGGGGACGGCGGCGGCGGTGAACTCGCGCAGCGCGTCGCTGATCGAGTCGGCGCGGCGCTCGACGAGGCCGTCGGTGAACAGCAGCAGGGTGTCGCCGTCGCGCATGGCGAGGGTGGCCTCCTCGTATTCGGCGTCCGGGTCGAGGCCGAGCAGGACGCCGCCGGGAAGCGGCAGCATCTCGGCGACGCCGTCGCGGACCAGGACCGGCGGCAGGTGCCCGGCCCTGGCCCAGCGCAGCACGCGGGTCTCCGGGTCGTAGCGGCCGCAGACGACGGTCCCCGCGATGCCCTCGGTGAGGTGGCAGGCGGCGTAGTTGAGGTGCCTGAGCAGGTCGCCCGGCCCCGCGTCGGTCGCGGCAAGCCCGCGCAGCGCGTTGCGCGCGGCGATCATGCCCGTCACGGCGTCGATGCCGTGCCCGGTGATGTCGCCCACCACGAGCAGGAGCTGCTTGTCCGGCAGCAGCAGCGCGTCGTACCAGTCCCCCGCCACCAGGTGGCCCTGCTCCGCGGGACGGTACCTGACCGCCACCGCCACGCCCGCGGCCTCCACCGGGGGCTCGTCCTCCGGCATGATGGCGCGCTGCAGCCGCAGCGCGAGCTGCTGCTCCTGCTGCGCGCGCTGCTCGCTGTCCGCCAGCTGGTCCTGGGTCGCGGCGAGCGCGACCTGGGTGTGGTAGTGCGCCGACACGTCCTGGAACGCGCCCCGCAGCGCCACCACCTCGTCACCCGCCACGACGGGCTCGGCGAAGACGCGGATCTGCCTGATGGCGGTATCGCCCGGGCGGACGATCCGGAACACCACGACGGCGGGCTCGCGCTGGTGCAGCAGCGACTGGCGGAACCGGCGCACCGGCGCGCGGTCCGCCGCCATCACGAAGCTGTGCAGGCTGGTCGTGGGGATCGGCACCGCGTGCCTGGGGTCCAGGCCGAAGACGGCGTACGCGGACTCGGTCCACCGGACCGTCCCGGTGACCAGGCTCTCCTCCCACCCGCCGATGCGGCCGAGCCGCTGCGCGTGATCGAGCAGGTCGGCCAGTTCCTCGGTCTCCCCGAGCGGCCGCCAGGTGAAGAGCACTCCGGAGAAGAACGGCACCGCGTGCACCCCGGTCACCGGAACGGGGTCCGCCTCGCCGGTCAGCGCGCTCGCGGCGGCCCCCGTCACGTGCTCGGCGCGGCCACTGGCCAGGACCCGCTCGGCCAGCGCGAACAGGCCCTCGCCGTCGGCCGACGCGGGGTAGGCCTCGAGCAGGGTCAGCCGGGCGAGCTCGGCGGGCCGGCGGCCGCCCGGGTCCGCGAACCGGGCGCTCAGGTGGACCACGCTGAAGTCGGTCACGCTCCCGTCGGCGCCGCGCACCGGCCGGACCACGAGCGCGGACTCGGCGGCCTCGTCAAGCGCGCGGAAGATCGGCAGGGACGGGGCCGTCGAGCCTACCGGCCCGTGGGCGAGCCGCAGGGCGAGCACGTCGGCGAAGCCGGCGACGGCCGCCGACACCCAGACCGTGGTCGTGACGTCGAAGGTGGCGCGCCTGCCCGGCCACCACACTTCCGCCACGCCGAGCAGGATGCCCGCCCGGTCGCGCACCCCGAGCAGCGCGCGGGCGGCGTCCCGCCCCCACGGCGCGGCGGCGGGCACCGGGTCGGCCGCCGGGAGCCCGGCCGCCAGCCAAAGGTCGCGTTCCCCGGTGACCACGCGCTGCTCCAGGCAGTCGAACTGGGGTGGCAGCCGCCGCCAGCGGCTCGACTCGGTGCCGCCGAGACCGTCCTGGCCGAACAGCTCGAGCGCGCCGTCGGCGTCGAGCAGCCAGACCGCGGTCGCGGCCACGCCGAACCTGGACCGCATCTGCCCGGCGAGGGCGTGCACCAGTTCCGCGCCGTCCCCGGCCCGTTCGGCCAGCGCGACGGCGACGATGTCGCCGGCGGTCGGCACGCCCGGCTCCGGGTGCGCCCGCCCGCCCGCCGCGGACGGCGGCTCCTGGGCGAGCACCGCGGCGGCCATCTCGGGTTCCGGGAGTCCCGCCGCGGCGGTCATGTCCGCGAGCTGGCGGGCGGCCTCGGCCAACGACCAGCCGTGCCGTTCCATCAGCGTGCCCCTGGCCATCGCGACGACCATGACGGCGTCGCGCTCGGCTCGGAGCTGGGCTATTTCCCGCCGCTGGCGCTCGACGACCGCTGACAGCCGCGGCGTGCCCGCACGGTCTGCCATGAGCACCGCCTCCGTTACCGGTGACCGCTCCTGGCGCTCACTCGCCGTCCCCCGATAGCGTGGGACGCATGTCCGAATGCGATCTTCCTCTACGCAGCGTCTTACCAGAACTCTAGCACGGACGGGGCTAGCACCCGGCCCGTGACGTCAGGCGCCGTCCGTTTGGGATGATGCCCGTGAATTCCACTCCGGCTAAGAAGTCGGTAAGAATAGCGCATTCTATCCATAAACAGAACACGTTGCGACAGCTGGCAGCGACTACTGTAAAGCGGTCGGTCGTTGCGGGAGTGTCCACAGCGGCTCAGGAACGGGAGGGTCATGGCAGACGTTGACGACGAGGGCCCGCGTCTCGACCGGGCAGCCCTGCAGCAACTGCTCGCGGGACTCACCGCGGTACGCGGCGGCGACTTCGACACGCGCCTCGCGCCCACCGGCGACCCGCTCGTGGACGAGATCGCGGCCGTGTTCAACCGCATGGTCGACCAGCTTGACCTGTTCACCTCCGAGGTGACCAGGGTCTCCCGCGAGGTCGGCACCGAGGGAAAGCTCGGCGGCCAGGCCAACGTGCCCGGCGTCTCCGGGACGTGGAAGGGCCTCACCGAGTCGGTCAACGCGATGGCCGGGAACCTGACCTGGCAGGTGCGGAACATCGCCCAGGTCGCCACCGCGGTCGCCAAGGGCGACCTGTCGCGGAAGATCGACGTGGACGCGCGGGGCGAGATCCTTGAGCTCAAGACCACCCTGAACACGATGGTGGACCAGCTGTCCGCCTTCGCGGACGAGGTCACCCGGGTGGCCCGCGAGGTCGGCACCCAGGGCAACCTCGGCGGCCAGGCGACCGTGCACGGGGTGTCGGGCACCTGGAAGGACCTGACCGACAACGTCAACTCGATGGCCAACAACCTGACCAGCCAGGTGCGGAACATCGCCCAGGTCACCACCGCCGTCGCGCAGGGCGATCTCACCAAGAAGATCGACGTCGACGCGCAGGGGGAGATCCTGCAGCTGAAGACCACGATCAACACGATGGTGGACCAGCTGTCGTCGTTCGCCGCCGAGGTCACCCGGGTGGCCCGCGAGGTGGGCCGCGAGGGGCAGCTCGGCGGGCAGGCCGAGGTCGAGGGCGTGTCCGGCACGTGGAAGCGGCTGACGGAGAACGTCAACGAGCTGTCCGGCACCCTGACCCGCCAGGTGCGGGCGATCTCCGAGGTGACGAGCGCGGTCGCGGCGGGCGACCTGACCAGCATGATCTCCGTGGAGGCGGCCGGCGAGGTCGCCGAGCTCAAGGACAACATCAACGCGATGGTGCGGTCGCTGCGCGAGGCCGAGCAGGCCTCCCAGGACCAGGACTGGCTGAAGACCAACCTGGCCAGCATCGGCTCCATGCTGCAGGGGCACCGGGACCTCGAGGTCGTCGCCGAGCTGATCATGGAAGAGCTAGCGCCGCTGCTTGGGGCACAGCACGGGACGTTCTTCCTGACCGAGGTCGGGAACGGGGAGCGGCAGCTGCGGCTGATCGCCGGGTACGGGCTGCGCGCCGACAAGGACGCGCCGATCCAGTACCGGATCGGCCAGTCACTGATCGGGCAGGTGGCGAAGGGCAAGCGGCCGATCGTCGTCAACGAGATCCCGCAGGGCTACATCAGGATCTCCTCCGGCCTCGGGGACGCGCCGCCGGCCAACCTCGCGATCATGCCGATCATGTTCGAGGACCAGGTGCTCGGCGTGATGGAACTCGCGTCCTTCAGCAAGTTCACGCCGATCCAGATCGCCTTCCTCGAGCAGTTCGCGGAGACGCTCGGGATCAGCGTCAACGCGCTCATCGCGAACTCCCGCACCGACGCGCTGCTGGAGGAGTCGCAGCGGCTGACCGCCGAGCTCCAGACGCGCTCGTCCGAACTGCAGGCACGCTCCGAGGAACTGCAGCGGTCCAACGCCGACCTGGAGGAGAAGGCGGAGTTGCTCGCCGCGCAGAAGCGGGACATCGAGGGCAAGAACGCGGAGATCGAGCGGGCCAGGGAGGAGATCGAGGCGCGGGCCAGGCAGCTCGGCCTGGCCTCGCAGTACAAGTCGCAGTTCCTGGCGAACATGTCCCATGAGCTGCGCACCCCGCTGAACAGCCTGCTGATCCTGGCCAGGCTGCTGGCGCAGAACCCGGGCCGCAACCTCACCGCCAAGCAGGTGGAGTACGCGAACGTCATCCACTCGGCGGGCTCCGACCTGCTGCAGCTGATCAACGACATCCTCGACCTGTCGAAGGTGGAGGCCGGGCGGATGGACGTCCGCGCCGAGCGGTTCACGCTCGCCGCGCTGATCGACGACCTCCAGGCGACGTTCCGGCCGCTGACCGCGGAGAAGGGCCTCGACTTCGAGGTCTCCGTCGAGAGGTCCGCCCCGTCCGAGCTGGTCACCGACAGGCAGCGGCTGCGCCAGGTGCTCGGGAACCTGCTGTCGAACGCGGTCAAGTTCACCGAGCTCGGCCGGGTGACGCTGCGGGTGACCGCGGCCGGCGACGGGGAACACGGGGGCGACGGGGCGATGGTGGTGTTCTCCGTCACCGACACCGGGATCGGCATCGCACCGGAGAACCTGGCGGTGATCTTCGGCGCGTTCCAGCAGGGTGACGGCACGCTGAGCCGCCGCTACAGCGGCACCGGCCTCGGCTTGTCGATCGCCAGCGAGGTCAGCGCGCTGCTCGGCGGCACGATCGGCGCCACCAGCGACCTGGGGCACGGCAGCACGTTCACCTTGTCCGTGCCGGCCATGCTGCCCGACATCCCGCCGCCCATCCCGCTGCCGGACACGGCGTTCTCCCCGGCGGACTCCGTCGGCCGGCTCGAGGAGCCGCTCAGCGCCATCGGTCACCTGCGCGCCGTGACCACGCAGGCGACCGCGCTGACGACCGCGGCGGGCACGGCGGGCACGGCCGGCCCCGCCGTGGTCCCCGCCGACCCGGCCACCCGGCCGGGCGGGGACCACGACAGCCGCGGAGGCAACGGCACGGGTCTGGGCAGCACGGGTCTGGGCAGCACGGGCCGGGGCGGCACCGGGGACAGGAAGGTCCTGGTGTTCGAGCCCGCGAGCGGCGGGCTGCTGACGCTGCTGGCCCACAGCGCGATCTCCGACCTCGCCGAGCTGAGCGGGGACGCGCGGGTCGCCGTGGCCACCAGCCCCGCGCACGGGACCGCCCTGCTCGCCGCCGAGCCGTTCCGCTGCGTGGTCGTCGACCTCGGCATGCGGACCGCGCTTGAGTTCGTCGGCCAGGTACGCGAGAAGCACGAACTGGCCGAGGTCCCCGTCCTCGCCCACGCGCCCGGGGAACTCGGCGGCGACGTCCGGGAACGGCTCGCGGCGCTGCGCGCCGGCTACCCCTCGCTTGAGCTGCTGCCCTCCCTCGACGACCTGCGCGAGCGGATCACGCTGCACCTGTCCGCCGCGCAGCCGGGGCAGGTGCCCGCGCTCGCCGGCGACGTCTCGGGAGCGGCGGCCGGGACCCCGGCCGGCCAGGCGGGCGCCCTTGACGACCATCCCGGCCTGCACGGCAAGCACGTGCTCGTGATCGACGACGACGTGCGCAACGTCTTCGCGATCTCAAGCACGCTGGAACTGCACGGCCTGCGGGTGACGCGGGCCGGCGACGGGCGGCAGGGCATCGAGGCGCTCCGCGCCGCCCCGGACACCGACCTGATCCTGATGGACGTCATGATGCCCGGGATGGACGGGTACACGACGATGACCGCCATCCGGCAGATGCCGCAGTTCGGGCGGCTGCCGATCATCGCCGTCACCGCGCGCGCCATGCCGGGTGACCGGGAGAAGAGCATCGCCGCGGGCGCCAACGACTACGTGACCAAGCCGGTCGACACCGAGGAGCTCCTGGTGGCGATGGAACGCTGGCTGTAGCGGCGCCATGGCGCGCTGAGCGTCACCAGGACGCCGGCCGGAGCAGGAGGCACCAGGGCCCGCCGGCGCTGGGTCGGTGGCGCCGGCGGGCGGTCCGGTGGTAACAGCGGGCGAGGGGCGTGCGGGGGGCCTGGGCGGCTAGGCAGCTACCAGCGGTACCAGCGGCGTCCCTCGCCGGCCCGGACCGCGAACCCGGCCAGCCAGACGATGAGCACGATCGCGGCCACCCACCACAGGGCGTGCAGGAGGAAGCCCAGCCCGCCGAGCAGGATCGCTAGGATCAGTACCAGCAGTATCAGAGCCATGACGGCGCTCCTTGGTTACGGTTCGCTGCGCCTTGAGCGCTACCCCGGCTGAAGGCGTTAAACGTGGAACGGCGGCGGCGCGGCCCACGCGGGGGCAGCGCCCGGGCGGTTTGCCGCTGACCAGCCCCAAACGTGCCGTAGGGTCTCTATGATCGAGCGAGGCGGAAAGCGCAGGATGGCGGGGAGTATGCCGCGAGGCGGATGGCCTGAAGAGGCAGCGGCGGACATCGCCGCGCGGCGGGACGCGCTCCGTCAGGCGGCTAGCCTGCCGGGCGCCGACCCGGGCACGCTGATCGACGCGGCGCTCACCGAGCTGGACGCCGCGATCGAGGCGATCGAGGCGGGCACCTCCGCCGCCGCGGGCGAGGCCGGCGGGCCGGCCGGCGAGGCGCTGCCCGAGGCGGTGCGGGCGGAGCGGCGGCTGCTGCACGCGGCCTTCCAGCAGGCCCCGGTCCCGCTGTTCCTGCTGGAGCAGGACGGGACGATCAGGCGGGCGAACAACAAGGCGGCGGCGCTCCTCGGCACGCCGTCCGGGTACGCGACGGGCAAGTCGCTGGCCGCGTTCGTCGACCTGCCCTTCCGGGCCGCCGTCCAGACGCTGCTCGCCGCGGTGGGCCGGACGGGCAAGCCGCGCACGGCGGGCTGCCGGATGCTGGGCGCGGACGGGCCGACCGACGTCGTGCTGACCGCGGCGGGCGCCGACCTGCCCGGCGACCAGCCGACGCTGATCGTCACCGCGGCACCCGCGGCACCCGCGGCGGCCGCCGCCGCGAGCGCGGCCGCCGAGGCCGCCGGGGCCGCTGGTAACGGGGACACGGGCACCAGGAAGAGGCCGCCGGCCAAGGCCGACGCCGCCGTGGCGGCCATGACGCGGCGGCTCGACGCGGTGACCGCGGTGACCCGGGTCCTGCTGGACAACAGCACGTTCAGCGAGGCCGTCACGCTCCAGCGGTGCGCACGGCTGCTCGCGGGGGAGATCGCGGACTGGGTGATCATCGACATCGACCGGGGCGGCAGGCTGCTGCGGCAGCTCGCGGCGGGCCCGCGCGGCGGTCAGGCGGATCAGGTCGCCCGCGTCGCGCGCAGCGTCGACCCCGACCCGGACTCGCTGCCCGCCCAGGTGCACTCGGCCGCCAAGTCGGCCTTGCTCGCGCACCTGGACGAACCCGCCGCGCTCGGGCGGGGACCAGACGGCACGCCGCTGGTCATGCTGCTCGGGGCGACGTCACTGATCTGCGTGCCGCTCTCCGACGGGCCGACCTGCTACGGCGCGCTGACCCTCACCCGGCTGGCGGACAAGGGGCCGTTCGGTGTCGCCGACCTCGCCCTCGCCGAGGAACTCGGCAAGCACCTGGCGATCGCGATCCGGGTCGACCGGGTGTTCCGCCAGCGGTCACAGGTCGCCGAGGCGCTGCAGGCGAGCCTGCTGCCCGCCCGGCTGCCCCGGGTGCCGGATCTTGAGTTCGCCGCCGCCTACATCGGCGCGACCAAGTTCCAGGAGATCAGCGGTGACTTCTACGACGTGTTCAAGGCCGGCGACGGCTGGGGCATCGCGATCGGGGACGTGTGCGGCAAGGGCCAGGAAGCCGCCGCGATGACCGCCGCGGCGCGGCACGCGATCCGGGCCCTGTCCCACGTGCACTCCTCCCCCGCCGACGTGCTCGGCGCCGCGAACGCGGTGCTGGTCGCGGAGGATTACGACGACCGCTTCGTCACCGCCACGCTCGCGTTCCTCCGGCGGCGGGGGCGCCGCGTCCAGGTGCGGCTCGGCTCGTGCGGCCATCCGGGGCCCGCCGTGGTGCGGGCCGACGGGCGGGTGGAGATCCTGGAAGGCGAGGGGCTGCCGCTCGGGCTGTTCGAGGACGCCGCTCCCACCCTCCTCGAACTGGAGCTGCGCCCCGGTGACGTGCTCTTCTTCTACACCGACGGGGTGACCGAGGCCCGGGGCACCGACCTGACGTTCTTCGAGGACCAGCTCGCTGACGCGCTCGCGGCGGTCGCGGGACGGCCCGCCGCGGAGATCGTGCGCGCCGTCCAGGAGCTGGTCACCTCGTTTTCCGCCGGCGAGCTCAAGGACGACGTCACGATCCTCGCGGTGCGGGCCGGGTGACCGCCGCCCCGGGCCGTCAGGGCTGCTCGTAGAGGTCCTCGATGACCTCGGTGGCGTGCCCCGGGTAGCCGGACCGCGGGCGGCCGGCGGGGTACCCGGGCTGCTCGGCCTCTTCGATCAGGTCACGGCCATCCTCGTCGATGAGGGTCGGCCGGGACGGCAGCCCCGCCTCGAGCGCCGACGTGCCCGGGTTGCGGGCGACGTAGGGCGGGACGGGAATGTGCTCGACCCGGCCGCCGGGGTAGGACCGGCGCACCAGCAGGCGCCGGCCGAGCCAGTTGGTCCCCCTCTTGGGCATCAGCAGGCCGATCACGCCGATCACCATGAGCACCCAGCCCGCCGTGTGAATGTTGAAGACAGAGGTGTTCGCGGTCACGGCGAAGGCCAGGATCGCGCCGATGCAAATGAGGGCGAGGCTTGATCCGATCTTCATCGGGTGTCCTTTCCTAACGGCCGCATGGCCGCGGCGGGGGTTGTCGCGTCGAAAAAGCAGGAAGTCAGGACGGCACGAGGACGTCCGCGGAGTCGAGGAGGCGGCTGCGCAGGTGGCCGAGGGCCCGGGACAGCAGCCGGGACACGTGCATCTGGGAGATGCCGAGCCGGGCGCCGATCTCGGCCTGGGTCAGGTTCCCGTAGAACCGCATGACGAGAATCCGCTGCTCGCGCTCGGGAAGCTCGTCCCAGTGGGTCGAGAGGGCCTCCATGTCGAGCGTGTGCTCCATGTCCGCGTCCTCTTCGCCGAGGATGTCGCCGAGCTGTGCCGGGTCGTCCTTGTCGGACAGCGGCGCGTCCAGGGAGTAGGCGCTGAAGACCAGGTCGGCCTGCTTGGCCTCGAGCAGGTCATCGGCGCTGCAGCCGAGCCGCTCGATGAGCTCGTCGTCGGTAGGCTGGCGGCCGAGCGAGTGGGTGAGCTGCTCGGTCGCCTTGCGCAGCTCGAGCAGGAGCTCCTGGGCGGAGCGCCGGACGTGGACCTGCCAGCGCTTGTCGCGGAAGTGCCGCTTGATCTCGCCGCTGATGCACGGCGCGGCGTACGCGGACAGGCCGCTGCCGAACGCGGTGTCGAAGTTGTTGATCGCCTTCAGCAGGCCGACGTAGCCGACCTGCATCAGGTCCTCGACCGGCTCGGGGCTGCCCCGGTACTGCCGTACGCACGAGCGGACCAGCCGCTCGTACCGCTCGACCAGGATCTCGCACGCGGCCGCGCGCTCGTGGCTGTCGCGTGGCAGCGCCCGGAAGCGGACAAGTAGTTCGTCATCGGCCAGCCGGCCAAGCTCGGCACGGCAGCCGAGGGCCGGGGCGGTGGACGTTGCCTTCGTCATGGTCAACTCCGTGGGATCGGAACGCCGGACGAAGCTGTTGTGCCCGCACCGAGATTGATAAACGTCATCTTATGTGATCTGCGTCACGTTAATCTGGCCCACTCAGAGCGCCGCGGCGAACTCGCGGTGCCGGTACCGGGCCGGCGGCCGGCCCGGGTCCGCCGGGAAGTCCCCCGAGGAAATCCCTGGGAAATATCCGGCATAGGCCAGGCGGTAGCGGGCAGCGGACGCGGACGGCGGCAGGCGGATGCCGCCGTCCGCGAGAACCCCGACACCCGCCGAAGGACCGCAGATGATCGAGTACCTCCCCGACTGGCGCGCCGAGGGCGCCTGCCGCACCACCGATCCCGACCTGTTCTTCCCCATCGCCGTGAGCACCCCCGTCGCCGCGCGGCAGGTCGCCAAGGCGCAGCAGATCTGCGCGGGCTGCGCGGTCAGGCAGCAGTGCCTCGACTTCGCGATGCAGACCCGCGAGCCGTCCGGCATCTGGGGCGGTACCACCCCGGAGGACCGCCTGCGCGCCCACCGCGCGCTCCACCGCCACTCGGCTCGCCGGCCCCTGCCGGGGCTGCCGGAGACGCGCGCCAGCTGACCCGGTCCCTAGGGCCGGGGCGGGGTGCGGGCGGACGGGGCGTAGGTGGCGATGACCCTGGCGGCCACCTCGGTGACCTTGACGTGGCGGCGCTGGGATTCGCGGCGGAGGTAGCGCAGCGCCTCGTCGGCGTCGCAGCCGAGCGCGTGCATGAGGATGCCCTTGGCCTGGTCGGTGACCGCGCGGGCCGCGACCGAGTCCTTGAGCTGCGTCGCGGTGCGCTGCGCCTGGCCGTAGGCCAGGCTGTTGGCGAATACCGTGCTGCCGAACAGGGCGAGCATCTCCGCCATGGGGACCCCGTCGGCGTCGAGTGCCCCCGGGCGGACCGCGAAGAGCGCGAGCACGAGGGTGACCGACGAGGACTGCCGCACCAGATGGATCGAGCTGCGCAGGCCGCGGCGCAGCGCCGCTGCGGCCCACCACGGCCAGCGGTCTTCCTCCAGCGCGTCGCGGCAGCTCACCGGGCGGCCGTCGCGGACCGCCGCGGACAGCGGCCCGGGGCCGGTCCTGACCTCGAGGTCGACCAGTTCGGCCGGGTCCGGGTGGCTGGCGGCCATCGAGACGAGCTCGCCGCCCCGCCAGATCGTCGCGGAGGCGGCCGCGCACCCGGGCACCTGCCGGACCGCCAGCTCGGCCAGCCTGCTGAGCGACTTCGCCTCGCCGATGGAGAGGCTGACGAGCTTGGTCGCCTCGTACCCGAGATCTTCGACCGTCACGCCGTGCTCCGTCCCCGCCGCCTGTCCGCTGCTTAGCAGTAGGGTACGCGCGGCGGGACAGGTCCCGCACCGGACCGGTCAGGTGAACGGTCCGGGCTATGCCGGGCCGGCGTCGGGCAGCACGTCCGGCGGCTCGAGGCGCATCAGGTCGTCCTTGGTCCAGGGCCGGTCCGGTTCCGCCGTGAGCCGGTAGGCATGCCGGAGCCGGGCGCGCTCGAGCGTGTTGCGGACGCTGCGCGCGTTGCCGAACTGCGCGAGCGCCCGCTGCCGGGCCAGCGCGCCGCGCAGCGCGTCGGCGGCCGCGGGCGACAGGTAATAGGACGACCGCTCCAGCATGAGCTGCCCGACCGCGAGCAGTTCGCCGGCCTGGTAGGGGGCGAAGTCCAGGTGGTGCGCGACGCGGGACCGCAGGCCGGGGTTGGCGTCGAAGAAGCGCTCCATCGGGTCCCGGTAGCCGGCGAAGATCACCACCAGCCGGTCCCGCTGGTTCTCCATCACCTGCATCAGGATGTCGATGCTCTCCTGGCCGTAGTCCCGCGCGTCGTTGTCCCGGTACAGGGTGTAGGCCTCGTCGATGAACAGCACACCGCCCAGCGCGCGGTCGAGGACCTGGCGTGTCCGCGGCGCGGTCTGTCCGATGAACTCCCCCACCAGGTCGTCGCGCATGGCGTGGACGACCTGCCCGGTCTCCAGGTAACCGAGCCGGTGCAGCAGTTCCGCCATCCGCAGCGCGACCGTGGTCTTCCCGGTTCCCGGCGGTCCGGTGAAGCACATGTGCAGGTTCAGCGGCGGCGCGGACAGCCCGAAGCGCTGCCTGGCCTGGTCGACCAGGAGCAGCGAGCCGATCTGGGCCACCTTCTGCTTCACCGGCGCGAGCCCGACCAGTTCCCGGTCAAGGCCGGCGAGCAGTTCGTCGAGGTTCGCCTCGCGCCGCCCGGCGGCGAAGTTGACGGTGGCGTCCGGCGGGAGCGCCTCGATCCGCTGGCTGGCCTGGCGGGCCCGGGCCGGCGCGGCTGGCCGCGGGGCGGCGGACGGCGGCCGGGGGGACGCGGACCTGGGCCGGGGCGGCGGGGCGGCGGACCCGGGTAGCGTGAACGGCCGCCGGCCGCGGCCGGGCGGCCTGGCCACTACGCGGCGGACCTGCGTGCGGGCCATCCGCTGGCTGACCGCGCCGGAAAGCAGCGGGGTCCAGTCTCGGCGCAGGTTCGAGTCGGAGACCGGCGAGTAGTGGTCGCTGGTCGGGTCGATGCCCCGGGAGACGAGGGCCGCCGGGGTCGTCTGCCGGAACCCGTCCCTGGCGACCACGTACAGCAGGACGAAGACGGCGAACGCGGCGCCGATGACCGCGAGCATCGCGTGGTTCAGCCGCAGCCAGGCCAGCAGCGTGCCGCCGACGGCAGCGAGCCCGAGCAGGCCGAGTCCCGAGTAGCGCAATCTGGCGGTCCACATGACACCAGCGAGGGTAGCCAGACGGCCGGCCGCCGGTCAATCGCGCCGCCGCCCAGGCCGGCGCGCCGCCGCCCGGCGCGGCCCGGCCGGCCGGAGTACGGGTGCGCGGGCGAAAAGACAGGCTAAGTTGGTGACCATGACGGCGCAGTCGGCAGATGGCGGGCCGGAACTTTCCGGGCAGAGACCGGGAGACCCGGCGACGGGGCTCCAGCAGGCCGTCAACCCCCTGCAGCGCCTGATCCAGCAGCGCCTGCGGGAGCGCGGCTGGTCCTACGGCGAGGTCGCGCGCCGCGGCGGGCTGCCCAGGTCCACCCTCTACACCCTCGCCACCACGCTGAACCTCGCCCGGCCGCCGCGCCCCGCCACGGTCGACGCCCTCGCGAAGGGGCTCGACGTGCCGGTCTCGGCGGTGCGCGCCGCGGCCGCGGAGTCCACCGGGCTGCACTACTACGACACGGACCGGCCCGGGCCGGCGCCGGCCGGCGACCAGGGGCGGGAACTCCTGATCGCCGGCATCGACGAGCTAACGCCCGAGGACCGGCAGCAGGTGGCCGCGCTCGTCGAGTCGCTGCGCAGAAAGGCGGCCGGAGCGCGGTCCGGCGGCTAGCGCCGCCTCCCCGGCCGCGCCGCGACGGGACGGAGGGGGAGAAAGCCTGGAACCGTTCGGTGGATGATGTTTGATTTTTTGGTTTAGCTTTGTTTAACCGCAGGTGAGCTTCGGGTTGACACCGACGTAATTGAGCGGGCCGGCCAGGATCGTGACGATGACCGTGCCGGCGTTCGCGCAGCTCACCTTGTCGTTGAAGTAGCCGCGCTGCACGGTCGCGACAACTCCGATGATCAGCCAGATCACCAGGATGATGGAGCCGAGTCGCATGATCGCCTCAACTTTCTGTCTTATCCGGGAGGGGTTGCGGGTCAGTGAAGGCCGGACGGATCCGGGTCCGCCTGCCGCGGCGTCGCCGCCTCCGCGGTCCTTCGACTACCCCGGCGGCGCCGGAAAAACGTCGGCCCAAGGACCGGGGAACCCGAATAAACTGAGGATCTGACAGCTAGTCCCCGAGGGGCGGCGTTGTCGCATACGGGTCCGGAGATGCGGCCCGCTTCCTTCATTGTGAAGTGGCGGTGATTTTTCGTGTCCCAAGAACGGTTTCCCGCCGTGTGGTCCGGCCAGACGGCGGTGATCACGGCGGCGGGGGAAATTGACCTCACGAACGCCGAATACCTGAGAGACGCGCTGCTGTCCGCGTTGAACGCGGGGGCGGCCGCGCTCATCGTGGACCTGACCGGGGCGTCGTTCCTCGACTCGGCGGGGGTCACCGCCCTGGTGCGGGCCTCGCGGCGGGCCACCGCGAGCGACGCGGCGCTGCGACTGGCGGTCACCGCCCCGGCGGTGCTGCGCGTGCTGGACCTCGTC
>DAHWEX010000527.1 GCA_027326205.1 Actinomycetota bacterium | reverse complement strand
GGCGCGTCCGGTGACGGCCCGGCCGCCCCCTCGCCGATATCGGGGTCGCGGCCCAGCTCGTTGGGATGGGCGTGGTGGGCGTTGTGCTTGGGAACCCACCAGCCGAAACTGAGCCCGATGAGCGCGTTCCCCGCGGCGAGGCCGAGCAGGCGGTTGCGCCGCCGGGTGCTGAAGACCTGGTTGTGCCCCGCGTCGTGGCCGATGAAGCCGAGCTGGGTGAACATGAACCCGACCAGCGGGGCAACGGCGAGGGTCAGCCACGAGTTGCCGACCGCGACGAACGCGGCCCATCCGCCGAGGAAGGCGAGGATCGTCAGGGTGATCTTCACCCGGTAGTAGCCCGGCCTGCGGTCGAGCAGGCCCATCGCCCGCACCCGCAGCGCCAGGGCGTGGAAGCCGGCCGTCGCGGGATCGGCGGGGGCGACCGGGACGCGGTCGCGCGGGGGGCCAAGGATGCCGGGTTCTGCGCTCATCGTCGCTCTGTCCTCCTGGTGTCCGCCGAGCGAATACCGCTCGGGCTGACGCGCCAGGGTCTAGGGCGACAAGGCCGCGGCCAGCGTCCGGCGCGACCGCAGCAACACCACAGTACCGGGTGGCCGGGCAAGCCGGGTTGCCACGCGGTATACGGGGTAGCAGGCTGGCATGGTGACGGGTATAGGCGAGGAGCCGCGCGGCGCGCCCGGCACCGCTGTCAACCCGGCGGAAGCCGTCCCAGCCGCGGTTCCCCCGGTCAACCGGAGAGCCGGCCAGGGCCGGGTGCGCCGTCCCGCCGACCTGCTGCTCTCGGTTTTCGCGTTCGCGGTCGTCGCCGTGCTGCTCGGTTCCATCCGGGCGCTGCCCCTGGGCAGCACCGAGGTGGCCGACGACGTCTCGGGGTGGCTGCTGCACATCCCCCGCTGGCTGGCGTACGCGGCCGCCGTGGCCGCCGGGGTGGCCGGCTTCGTCCTGGTGGTCGTGTCCCTGGTCGTGCTGGTGCGCAGCCAGTGGCGGGATGCGCTCAACGCGGTCACCGCCGGGCTGGCCGGCGCCGCGACGGCGGTCATCGCCACGGTCATCTGGCGGATCGAGCACGCGACGGTGGACCGCGCGGTCCTGCACGGCAGTAATCCGTCGGTCTTCGTGGTGGACACCGCCTTCGTCGCGTTCGTGGTGGGAACCGACCTGTCCCGGCTTTCGCACTGGCAGCGCTGGTGGCCCCGGGCGGGTACGGCGCTGCTGCTCAGCGGGCTGGCCGTGGGCACGCTGACGCCTTTCGCTGTGGTGATCGTGGCATCCGGCGGCCTCCTCGTGGGCTGGATGGTCCGCTGGCTGCTCGGTGCGGCCTCGGTCCTGCCGGGCGTTAGCGAACTCACCGGCTGGCTCACCAGCCAGCGCGTCCCGGTCACGGACCTGTCCGCCGGGCCCAGCCGGGCCCGGCTAGAGGGCAACCTGGCCGACGGCACCCGGATCCGCGTTCACCTGTCCGGCCGCGACACCCGCGGATCGGGCCTGGCCCGCCGGCTGTGGGCGCTGGCCCGCCTCCGGCCGGCCGTCGCGGGGCACGTCTCGCTCGGTTCCCGCGCCCAGGTCCAGCAGCTCGCCCTGGCCTGCAGCCTGGCCCAGCAAGCCGACGTGCCCAGTCCCGCGGTCCGGATGCTCGGGGAGATGCCCGGCGAGACCCTGGTGCTCGTGACGACGATCCCGGACAGCGGGCCGGAAACCGGGGCGACGCCGCTGGTCGGCGCGACGTCACTGTTCGCGGCCCTGCGTCGGCTGCACGACGCCGGCATCGCGCACCATGACGTGCGGCCGGGCAACGTGTTCATGTCCGGGAACCGGGCGGGGTTCTGCTCGCTGGACGCGGCCGAGCCGGGCGCCGGCGAACTCGCCCGCCGCCTCGACCTGGTGCAGGCCATGGCGACGCTGGCGGTGACCTGCGGGCCGACCGACGCCGTGACGGCGCTGCGGGCCGGCTACGGTCCGCTGGACCCCGTCGCCCTCGCGTCCGTGGTGCAGCCGGTTGCCCTCGCCCCGTGGGGCTGGCGGGCCGCGCGGGCCGCCACCGGCTCGCTGAATGAGATCAGGCATGAGCTGCTCGGCGACGGCGGCGCGGCCCCGGCCGCCCTCCGGCTTGAACGCTTCCGCTGGCGGACCGTGGCGACGGCGGTCGCCCTCACCGTCGCCGCCTACCTGCTTATCGGCGAGGTCTCCGGCGTGAACGTCCTCGGGACGCTGGGCCAGGCCAAACCGGGCTGGCTCGCCGTCGCGGTGCTCGCATCGGCGGTGACTTACCTGGGGGCGGCCATCGGCATCGCCGCGTTCATCCCGCAGCGCCTGTCCCTCTGGCGCGGCTTCTTCGTCCAGCTGGCCACCGCGTTCGTCGGCGTGGCCATGCCGCCGACCGTGGGCCATCTGGCCGTCAACGCCCGCTACCTGCACCGCCAGAAGGTAGACGAGGGGACGATTGCCGCCTCGGTCACCGTGTCGCAACTGGTGAATGTCGTGACCACGGTGCTGCTGCTGATCGTGCTTGGCGTGCTCACCGGCTCGGGACTGAGCAAGTTCAAGATCGCGCCCGGCGGCGACGTGCTGATCGGCCTGGCGGTCATCGCCGCCGCCGTCATCGCCGTGCTGGCGGTGCCGCAGACCCGCAAGAAGGTGGCTGGCACCGTGTGGCCGCACCTGCGTCAGATCTGGCCCCGGCTGCTCGACGCCGTCTCCCATCCCCTCCGGCTGGCCATCGCCGTCGGCGCGAACCTGCTGCTGTCCGTCGCCTATTCCGTCGCGCTCATCGCGGCCCTGTGGTCGGTGGGCGCCCATCCGGCCATCCTGGCCACCGCGGTCGTCTTCCTGGCCGGCAACACGGTCGGCTCGGCTACGCCGACGCCCGGCGGGCTCGGCGGAGTCGAGGCCGTCATGGCCGCGGGGCTGACGGCCATCGGCATCCCGGCCCACCAGGCGATACCGGCGGTGCTCCTCTTCCGCATGGCGACGTTCTGGCTGCCTATCCCGTTCGGCTGGATCTCCTACGAGGTGCTGCGGCGGCGCGGTGTCCTGTAGTGGCACTCAGCACGAAGGTCGCCTGGTGGCACAGGTTTCCGGCACCCTAAGCGGTCACTGGAGCCGACAGGTGAACGCGGTCCAGCCCCGGCGGTGAAACTCAGCGTCCCGCCGTCACGGCCGGTGGCGTCGCGGACCATCGTCGGCCACGAACCATGCCGTTGGCGGATCTAGCCGGTACAGGACGCGTTGCCGTCGTTGCATGCGGCTGATCAGTCACGCGGACACGATCGCACCTCAAGGAAAACCGCGCGACGGTTTCGTGGCAGGGCCTGAACTTCGGCTTCACCGGCGTCGTCTTCGATGGTGGCGGCACCCGGAGCGGATCCGCGACTGGGCGCGCCGGTTATGCGGGAGCAAGGGCGGCCAGGACCATCTTTACCGTCCGCTTGCGGAGATCGGGGTCGGTGACCAGGGCGCCGGTGGCGTCCGTGACGTAGAAGACGTCCACCGCCTCCGCGCCCAGCGTCTCGACCCGGGCGGCCTGGACGTTCAGCCCGCAGTCGCCGAGGGCGCGGCCGATGCGCCACAGCAGGCCGGGCTCGTCGTGCGCGCGGACCTCCACGATGGTGGCGCTGCTCGACGCGTCGTCGACCAGGGTGACCTTCGGCGGCGGCGTGGCCGTGCCGAGCGGGCGCGCCGCCCGGGCCCGGCGCTCGAGCCGGTCCTCTACGTCGAGCCTGCCCTCAAGCATCCGCCGCAGGTCGGCGGCGACCAGCGTGGCGTCCGGCGGGTCGCCGTACTCGGGTGTCACGTTGAACACCGTGACCGCCGTGTCGCCGACCGCGGTCGCGTTCGCGCTGTGCACGGTCAGCCGGTGGCTCGCCAGGACGCCGGCCGCGCGCCACAGCAGGCCGGGGCGGTCCAGGGCGACGACCGTGACCTCGTTGCCGTCCACGATCGCGGCCGGGCCGCCGTCGGCCACGAGCGCGAGCTGGTCCTGGCGCAGCGGCGCCGGCTCGGGCATGGGCTCGCCGTCGAGCACGGCGCTGACCCGTCGCACGAGGTCCGCGACCAGCCCGGCCTTCCAGTCGTTCCACGCCGCCGGGCCGGTGGCGAGCCCGTCGGACTGCGAGACCGCGTGCAGCAGCTCAAGCAGCGTCCGCGACCCGCCGACCGTCTTCGCGACATGCTCGACGGTCATCGGGTCGTCGAGGTCGCGCCGGGTGGCCACGACCGGGAGCAGCAGGTGGTGGCGGACCGCCGCGGCGACGAGCTGCGCGTCGGCGTCGCCGAGCCCGACGCGCTTGCACACGTCGAGGGCGACGACCTCACCGGAGACGCTGTGGTCGCCCGGCCAGCCCTTGCCGATGTCGTGCAGCAGCGCGGCGAGCAGCAGCAGGTCGGGCCGGGACACGTCACGGGCCAGGGCGGCGGCGTTGGCCGCGCACTCGACGAGGTGCCTGTCCACGGTGAAGCGGTGCAGCGGGTTGCGCTGCGGGCGGTTGCGCACTCGGTCCCAGTCGGGGATCAGGGCGGCGAGCAGGCCCTCCTGGTCGAGCGCCTCCCAGACGGCGATCGCCCGCGGCCCGGCGCCGAGCAGGGCGAGCAGGGCGTCGCGGGCCTCGGGCGGCCACGGGACGGGCAACGGCGGGCACTCGGCGAGCCGCGCCAGCGCGCGCGGCGCCAGCGGCAGGCCGACCTGGGCCGCCGCCGCGGCGGCCCGCAGCACGAGCACCGGGTCGGTTTGCGGGCTGGCGGCGCGGGCGAGCACCACCTCACCCTCCTGCTCCACCACGCCGTCGGCGAGCGGACGGCGGTCGATCTTGCCTCGTCGCATCCGGACGCCGAGGGCACTGCGCCCTCCACCCCGGCCGCCCGCCCGGTCCGCCTGGCGGAAGGCGTGGTCGACCGCGTAGGCGACGGTGCGGCCCGCGCCGGCGAGCTGGCGCAGCAGCGCGTCCCCGTCGAGCAGGCCGAGCGTGCGGGCCACCTCGTCCTGCTCCTCCAGGACGAGCCGGTCCAGGCGCCGCCCGGTGACCTCGTGCAGCACGTGGCGGGCGTCGATGATCTGCTCGTAAGCCGCGCGCACCTTGGGACCCGGCGCGGGGGCGACCCACGCCGCCGCGATGGCCTGGATGGCGTGCACGTCCCGCTGGCCGCCCCGGCTCTCCTTCAGGTCGGGCTCGAGCAGGAAGGCCAGCTCCCCGTGCAGCCTGGTCCGCTCCTCGTGCAGTCCCCTGAGCTCGGCGAGCCTGGTGCGGGCGTTGGACCGCCAGTCTTCCAGGGCGACCTCGCGCAGCCGGGTGGTCAGGTCGGGGTCGCCTGCGATGTGCCGCGCGTACAGCAGCCCGAGCGCTACCTTGAGGTCGCCGCGGGCCACTCGCCTCGCCTGCGGCACGGTCCTGACGGCATGGTCGAGGTGCGCGCCGGAATCCCAGACCGGGTACCAGATCCGGTCGGCGATCCGGGCGATGTTGTCCCTGCCGTCGTGCAGCAGCAGCACGTCGAGGTCGCTGCCTGGCAGCAGTTCCTTGCGGCCGTAGCCGCCCACCGCGACCAGGGCGACGCCGGACTCGGCGCCAAGGAGCCCCGCCAGCCAGCGGTCGGTTTCTGTAGTCCTCCGGCTACGATCAGCCGCAAAAGAAGTCATCAGGTTCACCGGGTCCCCCGGATGTCAGTGCACGGCCCCGCTTTCCGCCTGCCGCGCTTGCGTTAGTGGCCCCCCCAAAACGCCAGAGTTCCTTGGCGCCGCCCGGCCGCGGACCGACTGCCCTGACGCGCAGGACGGCCGGCGCCGCGGACGGCGTTCCGCTCAGAGGGCGTCAGCCCCGCGTTCCCCGGTGCGAACCCGGACGACGGTCTCGACCGGAACGGTCCAGACTTTGCCGTCGCCGATCCGGCCGGTCTGAGCTGCCTTGGCGATGACGCCGACGAGGTCTTCCACGTCTTGGTCCTCGCAGATGACTTCGACCCGTACCTTCGGCACGAGGTCTACCTGATACTCGGCACCCCGATATACCTCGGTGTGACCGCGTTGCCTGCCGTAGCCACTCGCTTCACTGACTGTCATGCCGTGCACGCCGAATGCCTGCAACGCTGCCTTGACGTCGTCGAGTTTGAAGGGCTTGATGACAGCCGTAATGAGCCTCATGTGACCACCCTCTCGTTCACCACATCCGAGATTGCCTTAGTCGCGTTTCCTGCGCCCTGTCGGAATGTGTCAGCACGATGAAACACCTAGTCGTTCTATTACGCCAACATTTCACCGAACGCACGAAAGCCAGGTCGGCGAGGTGCGCCGGCCTGGCTTCACCGCTGCTTACCCGATATCAGCCGAGGATGGCGTCTACGAACGTGACCGGGTCGAACGGCGCGAGGTCGTCGGGTCCCTCGCCCAGCCCGACCAGCTTGACCGGGACGCCGAGCTCGCGCTGCACCGCGATCACGATGCCGCCCTTGGCCGTGCCGTCCAGCTTGGTGAGCACGATGCCGGTCACGTCCACCACCTCGGCGAACACCCGGGCCTGGCGCAGCCCGTTCTGTCCCGTCGTCGCGTCGAGTACGAGCAGCACCTCGTCCACGGAGGTCCGCTTCTCGACGACCCGCTTGACCTTGCCGAGCTCGTCCATCAGGTCGTTCTTCGTGTGCAGGCGGCCCGCGGTGTCGATGAGCACCACGTCGGCCTCCTGCTCGATGCCGGCCGACACCGCGTCGAAGGCGACACTCGCCGGGTCCGCCTGCTCCTTGACCGAGCGGACGGTCTTCGCGCCGACCCGGTCGCCCCAGGTCTCAAGCTGGTCGGCCGCCGCGGCGCGGAACGTGTCCGCCGCGCCGAGCACCACCGTCTGCCCGTCCCCGACCAGCGACCTGGCGAGCTTGCCGCAGGTGGTTGTCTTGCCCGTCCCGTTGACGCCGACGACGAGGACCACCGCGGGGCGGCCCTCGTGCCGCTGGGTGCGCAGGCTCCGGCTCGCCGCGGTCTCGACCTGGGCGAGCAGTTCGCCCCGGAGCATGGCGCGGACATCCTGGGGGGTCCGCGTGCCCTCGACCTTGACCTTGGTCCGCAGGTCCGCGGTAATCTGCCTGGCCGGCGTCACCCCGACATCGGCGGTGATCAGAACCTCTTCGATCTCGTCCCAGGTGTCATCGTCGAGGCGGTCCCGCGACAGCAGGCTGAGCAGCGCGTTGCCGAAACCGCTCTGTGACCGGGCGAGCCGGGCGCGTAGCCGGACCATCCGCCCGGCGGACGGCGGCGGCTTCTCGAGGGTGGGCTGGGGCGGGGCGAACGGTCCGAGTAGCTCGGCCGCCGTCGGCGGCGGGGCCGCGGTCGCCGTTCCGGTCCCCGACGAACCCTGATCGCTTGCCTTCGGCAGCGGACCGGTCAGGTCGAGCTCGCGCGCCCGGCCGCGCCGGACGCCGTGCATGCCGCGCGGGCGCAGCAGCACCGTGCCGCCTACGCCGAGCGCCACCACGGCGATCACCACGATGAGGATGATGTACGCAGTCATAAAAGCCACAGTCTCCCTGAAAAGGCATGTCCCCGACGCGGCCGCGTACCGTCCGTCCGCGTTCAACGCCCCTGAGCACGCTACAACATGCCCGGCTTCCGCCCTGACATGCCGCCGCAAGCTCCTGCCTTTTCACCGCGGCGGCCGGTCGCCGGGCGCGGCCGGGGACTCGCCATGCAAGCCCCGGGGTCCGGCTCCGGCTCCCCGCCCGCCGGCGCGTGCTCTCTCCCCCGGCACCGCGCGAGCAGGCCACGCGGCGAGGCCGGCCGGGTTAGACGGGCTCCGACTCCTTGACGCGCTGGCTGATGACCTGGGAGACGCCGTCGCCGCGCATGGAGACGCCGTAGAGGGCGTCGGCCGCCTCCATCGTGCGGCGCTGGTGGGTGATGATGATGAGCTGCGAGCTTTCCTGCAGTTCGGAGAAGACACTCAGCAGGCGCTGCAGGTTGCTGTCGTCCAGGGCCGCCTCGACCTCGTCGAGCACGTAGAACGGCGACGGGCGCGCCTTGAAGATCGCGAACAGGTAGGCGATCGCCGTGAGCGAGCGCTCGCCCCCCGACAGCAGGGAGAGCCGCTTGACCTTCTTGCCCGGCGGCCTGGCCTCGATCTCGATGCCGGTCGTCAGCATGTCGTCGGGCTCGGTCAGGATCAGCCGGCCGGCGCCGCCGGGGAAGAGCCGGGAGAACAGGCCCTCGAACTCCCGGGCGGTGTCGGCGAAGGCGGAGGCGAAGACCTCCTGCACCCGGTCATCGACCTCCTTGACCACGGTC
>DAHWEX010000511.1 GCA_027326205.1 Actinomycetota bacterium | reverse complement strand
CCCGGCGAAACCGGCGCAGCGCGAAGCGCTCGTTCGCGACTCCGTTCTGCGCGCAGATAACCGGCAGGTCGCGGTCCGCGCTGCCGCCGCCCGCGACTGGCTGGCCGGCCCACTGGCTGAGCACGCCGACGGAGTACTGCGACTTCGTCGTCACGATGAGCACGTCGCCGGGCCGCAGGACGGTCTCGTCCGGGCCGCCGATCGCGGGCACGGGAATGAGGTCCGCTCCCTGCGGGGTGCGCAGCCGGAGGCCGTGCGCGCGCAGCGCCGCCAGGTGCGCTCCGCGCGCCGTCAGCACCACCTCATGCCCGGCCAGGGCCAGGCCGCCGCCGATCGTTCCGCCCACCGCGCCCGCGCCGATGATGATGTACCGCACGCGCTTGATCTTTTCACGCGGCCCGGCCCAGTGCGGCCGGGTGCCGGGCTGACCAGGCGGGGAACGTGGCAGGCGCCGGGCGGCGTGAAATACTGAGGCGATGGTGGTGGTCGACGAGCATGCCGTGCGGCGGCCTCGCGGGGGGCTCCGGCCGTACGTGGCCTGGTACGTCGGGTACCGGCAGGCGGGGATCGAGCCCGCCGCGCACCGCGGGCTGCCGTCGCCCTGGCTGACGATGATCGTGACGCTCGACGAGCCGCTGGTCATCGCCCGGCACCCGGACCCGGGGCAGGCGGCCAGCGCGCACGATTTCCTGCTCGGCGGGCTGCACACCGCCCCCGCGCTGGTGACCCACGAGGGCCGGCAGTCCGGGATCCAGCTCGCGCTCACCCCGCTCGGCGCCCGGGCCGTGCTCGGGATGCCGGCCGCCGAGCTGGCGGGCATCGACGTGGAGGCGTCCGCCGTGCTCGGCCGGCTCGCCGGCGAGATCCGGGAACGGGTGCTGGCCGCGCCGGACTGGGCTGCCCGGTTCGACGTGCTCGAGGAGTTCCTGGCCGGCCGGGTCCGGGCCGCGCCGGGGCCGGGCCGCCTGGCGCCCGGACCGGAGGTCGGCCACGCCTGGGACCGGCTGCGGCAGACCCACGGCGCGATCGGCGTGGCCGACCTGGCCGCGGAGACCGGCTGGTCCGCACGGCACCTCAGCGAGCGGTTCCGGGCCGAGACCGGCCTGTCCCCGAAGGGGGCGGCGCGGGTGGTCAGGTTCGACCGGGCCCGGCGGCGGCTGCTGCGCGAGCCGTCCGCGGGCGGGCGCATCCCGCTCGCCGAGCTTGCCGTCGACTGCGGGTACTACGACCAGGCGCACCTGGCCCGCGACTTCCGCGACCTGGCGGGCTGCCCGCCGAGCGTGCTGCTCGCCGAGGAGCTCCGAAACGTCCAAGCCGCGCTGCGGGGCGACTGGGAATGATGAGGGCATGACCGAAACCAAGACTCCGCCCGCGCCCAACGTCTGGCCCACCCTGCGCGCCACCGACGCCCTCGGGCTGATCAGGTTCCTCGCCGAAGCGCTCGGCTTCGAGGCGGTCGCCGTCTACGCCGACGGCGACCAGGTCCACCACGCGGAGCTGGCCTGGCCGCCCGGCGGCGGCGTCATGCTCGGCTCGGCGCGCCCCGGCGACCCGCACCGGGTGACCGCGCCCGGCGGCTTCAGCGCGTACGTCGTGACCGACGACCCGGACGCCCTGCACGCCCGCGCCGTGGCCCACGGGGCCAAGGTGACGCAAGAGCTCTACGACACCGACTACGGCTCGCGTGACTTCGCGATCGAGGACCCGGAGGGGAACCACTGGTCGTTCGGCACCTACCGGGGCGCGCCCCGGTAGGTGAGAGCGACGGCGGCCGGCCGGGCGCTATCCCTTGGGAAGGAAGATCCCCACCGGCTGGGCGACGAGGCGGGCGACCGCGCCGTCGCCGTCGAGTTCGAACTCCGCCGTGATCGCGGGCTGCCCCTTCACGCCGAAGCGCAGGCCCCGCAGGGGCTCCAGCTCGAGCGGCGCGGAGCCGGGGAACGCGACGGTCAGCGCGCGGTCCGCGAGGGCGATCGTGACCTCGATCGGGCCCATCGCGTAGGTGCCGCACAGCCCGCGCAGCACCTCCGGGCCCAGCGTGTCCGGGCGCCGGGCGAACCGCAGCGGCTCGACCAGCGGCTCGAACTGGACGGTGAGGGCGTTGACGTCGCCGTCGGGGCCGGCGAGGAACGTGAGCGGGAAGACCGCCGGCTCGTCGCCCATCTCGTCCCAGTTGAGGTCGAACGTCTCGTAGTGCCGGTGGGCCAGCCGCAGCGCCATGGTGCCGAGCGACGGCTTGAGGCGCTGGCCGTCGACGGCGATGCTGAGGGTGCCGTAGCCGGGATGCTCGTACTCGCCGGCGTAGGCGGCCAGCGGGCGGGACGCGGGCGCGTCGGGGACGACCCGGCGGGCGGTCCTGGCCTGCTGGCTCCCGGCCATGATCGCGTCGAAGCGCGGCTTGAGGAAGCCGAAGGCGTCCAGCGGCTCGACGCCGAGCATCTCGTCCAGCACCCGGAAGGCCACGACCAGGTGCATAAGGCTGGCGGACGTGTTCGTCAGCACGGTTACGCCGATGCCGTCGTCCGGCAGCAGCGCGCAGTGCGTCTGGAACCCGTCGATGCCGCCGGAGTGCATGGCCACCTTGTGCTCCCGGTAGCGGCCGATCGTCCAGCCGAGCCCGTACCCGTACTGGACGAGGCCGGGCACGTCCTCGCCGGCCGGCATCAGCATGTACGGCGTGAGCTGGCGCTTCGCCGTGGCCGGCGACATCACGGTCGCGCCGTCGAGCTGGCCGCCGGCCAGCTGGACGAGGAGCCACCGGGCCATGTCGGCGGCGCTGGAGTTTATCGCGCCGGCCGGCGCCACCGCCGGGAGCGGCCGCTGCGGCACATCGGTGATGACGCCGCCGCGGCGGGTGTACGCGGCGGAGTGGTCGCCGTCCGCGAGCATCTCGTCCACGGACAGGTTCGTGCGGCGCATCCCCAGCGGCTCAAGCAGCCGGCCGCGGACGAAGTCCTCCCACGGGATCCCGGAGAGCGTCTCCACCACGTGTCCCGCGGCCACGTACCCGAGATTGCAGTACTGCCACTCCTGGCGCAGGTCCCGGCTCAGCGGCAGGAACCGCAGGGCCCGGACGAGCTCGGCCCGGGACCGGCCGGGCTGACCGACCCAGGTGAGGTCGTGCCGGGGCAGCCCTGACCGGTGCGACAGCAGGTCGACGATCGTCAGCCGCTCGCTGGCGAGCGAGTCGTGCAGCTGGATGCCGGGCACGTAGTCCCGCAGCGGCCGGTCCCAGTCCAGCATGCCCTCGTCGACCAGGCGCCGATGGTCGTCGCGGTGAACGCCTTGGTGGTGGACCCGATGGCGAACAGCGTGTCCTGGGTGACCGGCAGGCCCGCCTCCCGGTCCCGCAGCCCCCACCCGGCGGACAGTTCCACCCGCCCGTCCCGGACGGCGGCCACCGCGCACCCGGG
>DAHWEX010000436.1 GCA_027326205.1 Actinomycetota bacterium | reverse complement strand
CCTGGCCGGCCGCAAGGCATGGTACCTCCCGAAGTGGCTGGACCGCGTCCTGCCGAACCTGGACGTCGAAGGCGCCTCGCTGCGCGAGCGCCACCCAGTTCCCCCGTCCCAGGTCAAAGAACTAGCCAGCTAGAGCCTGGCGTCAGGAGCCCAGTGGATGTCCCGGTGGTGTCCCTTCTCGAACACCACCGGGGCATCCGGAGGAGCGGAAGCCGCCGCCCTGACGAGTCAGGGCGGGGAACGACGGCGCGCTACTCGGTGGCCGGGAGAAAGGCGGCCAGGATGAGGTGCCGGACCGTCGCGCGGCAGGCGTCGTCGTCGAGCATCTCGGAGTCGGCGTCCCCATGGCGATGCATGGCGAACCAGGCGATGGTCTCGTTGATGAAGCGGGCGGCGGCGGGCACGTCGGGCACCGGGCGCAGCTTTCCCGCGGCGATCCGGCCGCGCAGGTAATCGGTGAGCCGGTCCAGCAGGGCGCGGCGCTGCCCCACGAAGAACCACTGGGCCAGCTCGGGCAGGTCGGCGGCGCACTGCTCGATCAGCTGGATGGCACGGCGGTTGCGCTCGACGAAGCCGTACAGCGCGTCGACGATGGCGCCGAGCTCCCGCTCGGCCTGCCACGTGCCCGGGGCGCCCGTGCCGGCCTGCGGAAGGGCTTCCTGGTTCCGGGCCGTCGCCCAGGTGGTGAGCATCGCGACGACCTGCTCCGGCGGCGGGGCGGTCACCGGGACGGGCAGGCCCGCGACTAGCTCAGGCTGGACGGCCCGCGCCAGCGCCAGGTACAGCAGGGTCTGCTTGCTGTCCACGTACGTGTACAGCGCGCCATGGCTGAGGCCCAGCGCGGCCGCGACGTCGGAGATGCCTGCCGAGCGGAAGCCCTTGGCGGTGAACACCTCCACGGCCGCGTCGGCGATTTCGGTCAGGGACCTCGGTGACTTGCGTCCGCGCACTCCCGGATACTACGCTAAAACTGACTGACTCAGTCAGTTAGTCAAAGCGCCGGACGATGCGGAGAACCTGTCGATGTCCGAGTACGCCAGCACCGCACCACTCTCCGCCCCGCAGGCGCCCGCCCCGGTCAGCCTCGCCCCGTTCACCCGGTGGGCGCTCGTCCCCGGCGCCGTCGTGTTCGCCGTGCTCATGGCGCTGTCGGGCCGGTACGGCTTCCACGGCGACGAGCTGTACATGCTGGACTGCGCCCGGCACCTGGCCGCCAGCTACGTCGACCAGCCCGTGTTCGCGCCGCTGATGGCATGGGTCACCCTGCACCTGTTCGGCGTGTCGCTGCCCGGGCTGCGGCTGTGGGCGGCGCTGGCCGCCGGCGGCACGGTGACGATCGGCGGGCTGACCGCACGGGAGTTCGGCGGCGGCCGGCGGGCGCAGGTGCTCGCCGCGTCCTTCACCGCCGTCATGCCGGTGGTCCTTGGCAGCGGCCACATCGCCAACACGACGCCCTACATGATCACGGCCACCGCCGGCCTGGGCCTGGTCGCGGCCCGGATCGGGCGGACCGGGGATCCCCGCTGGTGGCTGGCCGCGGGGGCCGTCACGGGCGTCGGCGCCGAGGACAACCACCAGGTCGCGATCCTCGCCGTCGCCCTCACGATCTGCGCGCTGGCCACCAGGGGCGGCCGGCGGCTGGTCTTCTCCTGGTGGTTCCTCGGCGGCGCCGCCATCGCAGCCGCCCTGGAGGCCCCCGACCTCTGGTGGCAGGCGACCCACGATTGGGCGACCATCGCGATGACCCACTCGCTGAACGCCGAGAACGGCGGCCTGGCCGGACTTGTCACCTGGATCCCCGGGCAGCTCGGCGTCACGGCCCTGGCGTCGGTCCCGGTGTGGATCGCCGGGCTGCGGTTCCTGTGGAAGTCGCAGCGACCGCTGTGGCGGCCGATGGGCTTCGCCTGGGCGCTGCTGTTCGTCGTCTTCGCGCTCACCACCGGCAAGCAGATCTACTACCTGGGCGGCGCCTACGTGTACCTGCTGGCCGCCGGGACCGTCGCCCTCGACGGCTGGCTGCGGGCCCGGCCCGGCCGACTGCGCCGCCTGCTGGCCGCGACCGCGGTCACCGGCGCCGTGGCCACCTTGTTCACGCTCCCGCTGCTGCCGCCCGGCGACATCCGCTGGACCTACCAGTCCAACACGTCCCTCGGCGAGCAGACCAACGCCGCCCCGGTGGTGAGCACCGTCGCGGGCGTCTGGCGTTCACTCACCCCGGCGCAGCGGGCCGGCGCGGTCCTCTACACCGGCACCTACAGCGAGGCCGCGGCGATCAACGAGCTCGGCCGGGGCGACGGCCTGCCGACGGCCGTCAGCGCGCACAACGCCGACTGGTGGTGGGGCCCCGGCAACCCGGACGCCACCACGGTCGTCGCGGTCACCCCCGGCGGCTTCACCACCTCCGCCGCCTACCTGCGCCAGTACTTCACCAGCGTCCGCCTGGTGGCCACGGTGACCAACCCGTACGGCATCCCCACCCAGGACAACGACGGCAAGGTCTACCTCTGCACCAGCCCCCGCCAGCCTTGGGACCAGCTCTGGCCCCAGTTGCGCCACTACGACTGAGGCTCAGCCGCCGTCGGCGCCGCTCAGCCCGGCTGGGTGGGACTGCAAAAACAACTTGACAGACCCCATTCTGGATGGCGGCTAACACCCGGGCGCTGCGTGGACAGCGGGACCGGGCGGTTGCCCTATGAGGGGGCCCGGGCGTCAGAGCGGCTCGAGTTCGTCGAAGGTCAGCCGGGGGTCGGGCCGTCCGCCCGGGTGGCGCTGGTACCACAGGGCGGTTGAGGCGATGTCGTCGTGCAGGGGCTGGTAGCGTCCGCCGGAGCGCCAGCCCAGCGCCTGGACGGTGACCCGCAGGTCGGTGCTGAACCTGACCGGGTCGGGGAGGTGCCAGCGGTACAGGCCGAACCGCTGCTGGCTCTGGTAGAGCCCGTCGGGTCGCAGTACCTGCGGCAGCCCGAGGTAGGGGGTGGTGTAGCTGCCGTAGCCGGCGCCGGGGACGTCGAAGTTCCACGCGCCGCCGAAGTAGTCCTCGGTGCCTGTGCCGCAGATCGTCGGCAGTTCGTCGTCCCCGTCAAGGTAGAACTTGACCTCGCCCTCGCCCCACCAGCCCGAGCTGTTGGTTCCCCACGCGAGGTAGGTGCCCGCGTAGTGCCCGGCAGAGCCGGAGACGTCGAGGATCGTGTGCACGGCCCCGGCTTCCAGCGGATGAGACCGGTGCCAGACGGCATGCAGGTAGCCGGCTGCCTCCGGCACGTCGGCCAGTTCGTAGTCGACCTGGTAGTAGACCTGCACCGGAGTGGCCTGGTCGAGGTTCTGCAGCGTGATCGTCGCCTGGCTGCGGAAGGGCATCTCCCAGTAGCTGTTGAGCCCGCCGTGCGGGTTCACCGCAACCGGGACGGAGCTG
>DAHWEX010000462.1 GCA_027326205.1 Actinomycetota bacterium | reverse complement strand
GGAAAGTGAAGGCCGCGGTTCTCGGCGTGGGACAGACCAGGCACCGATCCAAGCGCACCGACGTGTCGATGGCGGGACTGTGCCGGGAGGCGGCGGACCGCGCGCTCGCCGACGCCGGGCTCACCTTCGCCGACATCGACGCCGTCGTGATCGGGAAGGCGCCCGACCTGTTCGAGGGCGTGATGATGCCCGAGCTTTACCTGGCGGACGCGCTCGGCGCGGTCGGCAAGCCGCTGCTGCGGGTGCACACGGCCGGCTCGGTCGGCGGGGCCACCGGGATCGTCACCGCCAACCTGGTGCAGGCGGGCATACACCGGCGGGTGCTCGCGGTGGCGTGGGAGAAGCAGTCGGAGTCCAACGCCATGTGGGCGCTGTCGATCGCGCCGCCGTTCAGCGTCGCCGTGGTCGCCGGCGCCGGCGGGTACTTCGCGCCGCACATCCGCGCCTACATCCGCCGCAGCGGCGCGCCCGGCCACATCGGCGCGATGGTCGCGGTCAAGGACCGGCGCAACGGCGCGCTGAACCCCTACGCCCACCTGCAGCAGCCGGACATCACGCTGGAATCGGTGCAGGCCGGCCCCATGCTCTGGGACCCGGTGCGGTACGACGAGAGCTGCCCGTCGTCCGACGGCGCCTGCGCGGTCGTCATCGGCGACGCCGACGCGGCCCGGGGCAGCCAGGGGCCGGTGGCCTGGATCCGGGCCACCGCGATGCGCACCGAGCCGGTGATGTTCTCCGGCAAGGACCCGGTGAACCCGGCGGCGGGGCTGGCGGCCGCGGCCGCGCTGTGGCGGCAGGCCGGCATCACCTCACCGGTCGACGAGATCGACGTGGCCGAGATCTACGTCCCGTTCTCCTGGTACGAGCCGATGTGGCTGGAGAACCTCGGCTTCGCCGCGCCCGGCGACGGCTGGCGGCTCACCGCGGCGGGCGAGACCGCGATCGGCGGGAAGCTGCCGGTCAACCCGTCCGGCGGGGTGCTGTCGTCCAACCCGATCGGCGCGTCCGGGCTGCTCCGGTTCGCCGAGGCGGCCCTGCAGGTGATGGGCAAGGCGGGCGCGCACCAGGTGCCCGGCGCGCGCACCGCCCTCGGGCACGCCTACGGCGGCGGGTCGCAGTACTTCTCGATGTGGGTGGTCTCCAGCGACCGGCCGGCGTGATCGTGATTAGGCCCGGTAGCTGACCGGCAGGTGCTTGATGCCGTTCAACCACCCCGAGCGCAGCCGCTCTGGCTGGCCCGCCGGGCGGATGTCCGGCATCGCGTCGGCGATCGCGTTGAAGATCAGGCCGATCTCCAGCTTGGCCAGGCTGGCGCCCAGGCAGTAGTGCGCGCCGAGCCCGCCGAGCCCGACGTGCGGGTTGGGGTCACGGAGGATATCGAACCGCTCCGGGTGGTCGAAGACCGCCTCGTCGAAGTTCGCCGACCGGTAGAACAGGCCGAGCCGCTGCCCCTGCCTGATCGGCTGGCCGCCGAGTTCGGTGTCGGCGAGCGCGGTGCGCTGGAACACCGTGACCGGCGTGCCCCACCGGATGATCTCGTCGGCCGCGGTTTCCGGGCGCTGCGCCTTGAACAGCTCCCATTGGTCCGGGTGGTCGAAGAACGCCGCCATCCCGTGCGAGATCGCGTTCCGCGTGGTCTCGTTGCCGGTCACCGCGAGCATGAGCACGAAGTAGCCGAACTCGTCGGCCGACAGGCGCATCCCGTCGATCTCGGCGTTGACCAGCTTGGTGACGATGTCGTCGCGCGGGCTGGCCGCGCGGTCCTCGGCCATCTCCATCGCATAGGCCAGCAGTTCCATCGCCGCGAGCGTTCCCGCCTCGCCGAACTCCGGGTCGTCGGAGCCGACCATCTGGTTCGACCACTGGAAGATCTTCTTCCGGTCCTGCTGCGGGACCCCGATCAGCTCCGCGATCGCCTGCAGCGGCAGTTCGCACGCGATGTCGGTGACGAAGTCCCCGGTGCCCCGCGCCAGCGCGGCGGCCACGATCCGCTCCGCCCGCTCCCGCAGGTTGTCCCGCATGCCGCGGACCGCCTTGGGCGTGAAGCCGCGGGACACGATGCCGCGCACCTTGGTGTGCTCCGGCGGGTCGATGTTCAGCAGGATCACCCGCTGCACCTCGATCTCGTCCCTGGTGATGCCCTCGGCGAAGCGGATGAGGGCGGTGTTCTCCCAGCTGGAGTACAGCTCGCTGCGCCGGGAGACCTCGAGGATGTCGGCGTGCCTGGTGACCGCCCAGAAGCCGTCGTCGTCGAAGCCCGCCGAGCCACGGCGCTGGGCGTTCCACCAGACCGGCGCCGTCCGGCGCAACTCGGCGAACTCCGCGGACGGGACCCGGCTGGCGTAGAGATCGGGGTCGGTGAGGTCGAAACCCGGCGGGATGTCCGGTACAGCCACGGCCGTCTCCAGTCTGACTAGAATGGAACGTGTTCTAATTTAAGAACAGTACACGGGCTATTTCTAGCGAACCATAGCAAGAGAACATGTTCTACTAGTGGAGGATGAGCCTGGTGGGTACCGCGGTGATCGTCGAGGCCGTCCGCACTCCGATCGGCCGGCGCGGGGGCGCCCTGGCGGGACTGCACGCCGCCGAACTCCTCGGCGCGGCGCAGACCGCCGTGCTCGACCGGGCCGGCCTCGACCCCGCGGCGGTGGAGCAGGTCGCCGGCGGCTGCGTGACCCAGGCGGGCGATCAGTCGGGTAACGTCACCCGGACCGCCTGGCTGCACGCCGGCCTGCCCTACCAGACGGGCTGCCTGACGCTCGACGCCCAGTGCGGTTCCGGGCAGCAGGCGGTTCACCTGATCGCCGGCCTCATCGCGGCCGACGCGATCAGCGTGGGCGTCGGCTGCGGGGTGGA
>DAHWEX010000460.1 GCA_027326205.1 Actinomycetota bacterium | reverse complement strand
CACGATGCCGGGCTCGGCGGCGGCGATGACCGCGCGCTGCTCGGCGATCAGGCGCTCACGCACCCCGGGAACCCGGGCCACCACGCTGACCTGGGCGGACACCTCGGGCGTGCGGATATCGCGCGAGACGTCCCGCCCGTTGACGCGGGTCCACGGGTCGTCCGGGTCGGTGGAAACCTCGATGAGCGGCTCCGCGGCGCGCGCCGCGACCGCGACCGCGTCCGCGGTGTCCGCGTTCTCGCTCATGAACCACCAGGTCAGCGCCCGGTACATCGCCCCGGTGTCCAGGTAGCGAAGCCCGAGCTCACGGGCGACGCCCTTGGACGCGCTCGACTTGCCGGAGCCCGACGGCCCGTCGATAGCGATGACCAGACCGTGCGGCGAGGAGATTCCCACCCAGCAATGGTACCGGGAACCCGGCGGAGCCCGGCCCTGCGAGCGCGGCCGCGGCTGAGCCACGGAACTGGCCGTCACCGGGCAGGCGGGAGCGGGCGGCCCGCTCCCGCTAGAGCACCGGTGACGGCGAACGTCACCCGCTCTTGCGGCGGAAGTTGCGGCGGCTCGCGGCCGGGCCGTGCGCCCCGCTGATCTTGCCTCCGTCGCGGCCGCCGTTGCCCTGGCCGTCACCGTGGGCCTGGTGCTTGCGCTCCAGCGCCTCGCGGAACTTGCGCTTGGTCTCGTCGAGGTCCGGCGCGGCACTGTCTTCGGCGGGCACGGCTTCGGCGGGCACGGCTTCAGCGCTGGCGGCCTCGTGCGGCGCGGCCGTCTCGGGCTGGGCGTCGCCCTGGGTAGCGGCGGCCCGCGTCTCGTCGGAGGCCCGCGTCGCGGCGGGCTCCGCCGGTGCCTTCGTGGTGTCCTGCTTCGCGGTTTCGGTCATGGGGTCTAGCTTCGCACATCGCCCGGGGATTCGCGCGGCGCAATAACCGCGGCGCGCTAGCGGCGGACCGGCCAGCCGCCCGCTTCCATCGCGTCGAGCAGGACGCCGACCTCGCCGGGGCGGACGGAAAGCTCCGCCACGCCGACCGGGAGGCCGGGCGAGTGCTCAAGGCGGATGTCCTCGATGTTGACCCCCGCCGCCCCGGCGGCGTTGAAGAGGCGGGCGAGCTCGCCCGGGCGGTCCGCGATGACGACCTGGACCACGGCGAAGTTCCGCGGCTGCCCGCCGTGCTTGCCCGGGATGCGCCCGGTGCCGGCGCGGCCCCGGTCGAGCAGGTTCGTGACGCCGGCCGTCCCGGCGAGGGCGCCGACGGGGGACGCCGGCTGCGGCAGGGCCGCCAGCAGGCGCGCGGCCGCGGCGAGGTCCTCGGCGACCTCGGCGACGATCTCGGCGACCGGGCCGGCGTTCGCGGACAGGATCTGCGTCCACAGCGCGCTGTCCCCCGCGGCGATCCTGGTGACGTCGCGCAGTCCGCCGCCGGCCAGCTTCAGGGCGTCCGGCGGCACGCTGGAGGGGGCCAGGCGGGCCGCCATCGCGACCGCGACCAGGTGCGGGGCGTGCGAGACGAGCGCGACCCAGCGGTCGTGCGTCTGCGGGTCGGTCAGCACCGGGTCCGCCCCGCAGGCCACGGCGAGCGCGGTCACCGCGGCCACCGCGTCGCGGGCCGTCTCCGGCAGCGGGCAGACCGCCCAGGTGCGCCCGAGGAAGAGATCCGCCTGGGCGGCGGCGGGACCGTGCTTCTCCCGCCCGGCCAGGGGATGCCCGGGGACGTAGGCTTCCAGGTCACAGCCGAGAGCGCGGGCCTGGGCGGCGGGCAGCACCTTGACGCTCGCCACGTCGGTGTAGACGTCGGCGACGGCGCACTCCTGCGCGTAGCCGAGCTCCCGGCCGACCACGGCCGGCGGCATCGCGAGGACCGCGACGTCGGCGATCCCCTTGGCGTCCCGCAGGTCGGGGACGAGGCTACCCGCCCCGAGGTCGGCGGCGAGCCTGGCGGTCGCGGTGTCGGCGTCGCTGAGGAAGACCTGGACATCCTTGGCGCGCAGCGCGAGCGCGATGGAGGTGCCGATGAGGCCGGTTCCGCGGACGAGGACGCGCTTAGGCACGATCATGACGCCGCCCGGCTACCGGGGTGCGACGCGGGCGTTTCACGCGAAGGCAGCGGACCGTTCGGTATCATCTTCCAGGTCTTTGACTTGGGTTCTTCACTGGGCGATGTCCTGGCGCAGCGCGACGGCGCCGCGCAGGTAGACGTGCTGGATCTGGTCGCGGGCGCGGTCCGTTTCCACGTGGGCCATGAGCCGGACCACGCGCGGCATCGCGCGCCGGACCGGGATCTCCGTCGCGCACATCAGCGGGACGGCGTGGAAGCCGAGCTTGCGGGCCGCCAGCGCGGGGAACTCGGCGGTCAGGTCCGGGGTCACCGTGAACAGGACGCTGATCACGTCGTCGGGGGTGAGGTCGTTGCGGGTCATCACCGCGGTGACCAGTTCGGCGGTCCCCTCGAGGATGGCATCCCTGTCGTCGGCGTCGACCTGGATCGCACCGCGAATTGCCCTGACTGCCACGTGCGTTACTCCTCAATGATCTTGACCAGCTAAGGATAGGCGTGCCGCTGTTCGCTACATGCCCACCGCGGCGTAGAGCTCGCCGATCTCCTTCGTGGTCAGCTCCCTGGTCGCGCCGGGGGGCAGGCCGCCGAGCTTGACCGGGCCGACGGTGGTGCGCAGCAGCCGGCTCACCGGGTGGCCGACCTCGGCGAGCATCCGGCGCACGATGTGCTTGCGGCCCTCGTGCAGCGTGATCTCCACCATGGCACGGTTTCCCGACTGCTCAAGGACGCGGAACTTGTCGGCGACCGCGACGCCGTCGTCGAGTTCCACGCCGGCCTGCAGCCGGCGGCCGAGGTCCCTGGGGACCGGGCCCGGAACCTGCGCCCAGTAGGTCTTGGCGACCTCGTAGCTCGGGTGGGCGAGCCGGTGCGCGAGCTCGCCGTCGTTGGTGAGCAGCAGCAGGCCCTCGGTGTCGTAGTCGAGGCGGCCGATGTGGAACAGCCGCTCGGCACCTGTTCCGCACCGGTCGCCGAGGAAGTCCACGATCGTCTTGCGGCCCCGGTCGTCCGACATCGCGGTGAGCACGCCACGCGGCTTGTTGAACGCCAGGTAGACGATGTCCTGACGGGACGGGATGCGCTTGCCGTCCACCTTGATGACCTGGTGCTCGGGATCGACGCGGGCACCGAACCGCCGGACCGTCTGCCCGTCCACCTCGACCCGTCCCGCGCCGATCAGCTCCTCGCAGTGCCGCCTGCTGCCCACGCCGGCGGACGCGAGCACCTTCTGCAGCCGGACACCGCCGGGGACATCGAGGAGGTCGTCGCGCTCGCCCTCGTCGGCCGCGAAGTCGTCGTCGTCGAGGCCCATGCTGCGCAGCGCGCGGAGCCGGGCCTGAGCCTCCGGGGAGAGCTGCGATGCGCTTTCTGGGGCGCCGTGCGGCCCAGAGCCGCTATGCCCGCGTACGTTCATTGTCCTCGATGTCCTCGATGTTCTCCGGCAGGAACGGCGCCAGGTCCGGCAGTTCGTCCAGGGACGCCATTGCGAGGCGCTCAAGGAAGTACCCGGTCGTGCGGTACAGGATCGCACCGGTCTCCGGGTCGGTTCCGGAGTCCTCGACCAGCCCCCGCAGCACGAGCGTCCTGATCACGCCGTCGCAGTTGACGCCGCGCACCGCGGAGACCCGGGCCCTGCTCACCGGCTGCCGGTAGGCGACGACGGCCAGGGTCTCGAGCGCCGCCTGGGTCAGCCGGACTTCCTGGCCGTCCCGGACGAACCGCTCGACGAGCGGCGCGCAGTCCTCCCGAGTATAGAAGCGCCAGCCGCCCGCTATCTCCCGCAGGTCAAAGCCGCGGCCGTCGTCCGCGTACTCCCGGGCGAGGGCGCGCAGGCCGTCCGCGACCTCGTGCCGCGGGCGTTCCAGGACCTGGGCGATCAGGACCTCGGGGACCGGCTCGTCGGCGACCAGCAGGATCGCTTCCAGGCAGGCGCGCAGCCCGGGCCCGTCCTCGTCGCCGGCCGGGCTGTCCTGCGGCTGTTCCGCGGTGAAATCGCGTGTCATGTGTAGTCTTCTTCGTCGGGTTCGGTTTGCTGATCGCCCGCCCTGGCCCCGGGCGGGGCGAGCCTGATTTCGCGGTCGCCGCCCGTCCAGGTGACGTACAGGTCGCCGAGCGGCGCGACCTGCTCGAATGCCACCACGTCCTCGCGGTACAGCTCAAGCAGCGCGAGGAACGACGCGACGATCTCGTAGTTGCCCGTCGCACCGGACGAAAGCTGCCGGAAGGAGGCGCGGCCGAGGCCCTTCAGGCGGCCGGCGATCAGCACGGCCTGCTCCCTGATCGAGACGAACGCGGCGTGGATGTGGTCGACGGACACCGTGGGCGGCGCCTTGGGCGTGAGCGCGCGGGCGGCGATCGCGGCGAACTCCCGCGGGCCGATCGTCCACAGCAACTCGGGGAGCAGCCCGGCGAACCGGGGCTCCAGCGGCACGCGCCTCGGGAAGCGCCTGGCGGCCGCCGCCATCCGGCCCGCGAACACGGCGGCGACCTCCTTGTACGCCCGGTACTGCAGCAGCCGGGCGAACAGGAGGTCGCGGGCTTCCAGCAGCGCGAGGTCTTCCTCGTCCTCGACCTCGCCGCTCGGCAGCAGGCGGGCGGCCTTGAGGTCGAGGAGCGTCGCGGCGACGAGGAGGAAGTAGCTCACCTGGTCCAGGTCCCAGCCGCCCGAGCGCTGCCCGATGTAGGCGATGAACTCGTCGGTGACCTTGGACAGGGCGACCTCGGTGATGTCCAGCTTGTGCTTGGAGATCAGCCCGAGCAGCAGGTCGAACGGCCCCTCGAAGACGTCAAGGTGCACCTCGAAGGCCCCCGCGCCGCGCGGCGCGTCACCCGTCTCGCCGGCGGTCAGGTCGCCTTTCATGATCGTGCCCACAGAGCTTCTTCCTTTTTTGACCTTCGCCGCACACTACTCCAAATCCGGGAAAGCCAGAAAGAAAGAAGTCCGTAACGACGGCGCCGCGTCCTCGCCCATGGCTCCGTCGTGCCCGGCGTCTCCGTCGTGCGCGGCCCTGATCCGGCGCGCTACCAGGCTGTCCGTGCCCCGCGCGTCCAGGTCTGCCAGCAGGATGGCGATCGCTTCCCGGACGAGCCGTCCCTGGTCGAGGGCGTACCCCAAGCGGCGGAGCTTGTGGCGCGCGTGCTCAAGGCCGAGCAATTCGGAGGCGGACAGGTAGACGGTGATCTCCTGGTCGCGTCTTTCCCCGTCGGCCGCCTGGCGTTCCTCAGAACCGGCTGGCGGGGGTGACGCGGGGCGCGACAGCTCCGCGACACCGGGAACGGATACTCTTCTTTTGGCCCTACCCACGGGGCTCAGCCTTACCTGTCACGGCAAAATAGGAGTATCCGCGGCTTACCCGGCGTGCCCTACCCCGTCGTTCTGCCACCGGTCGAGTACCTCCTTGGCAAGTTCACGGTAGGAACTTGCC
>DAHWEX010000431.1 GCA_027326205.1 Actinomycetota bacterium | reverse complement strand
CCTTGGTGTAGTCGAACTTCTCCACCGCCCGGATCAGCCCCAGGTTCCCCTCCTGGATCAGGTCCAGGAACAGCATCCCCCGCCCGGTGTACCGCTTCGCCAGCGACACCACCAGCCGCAAGTTCGCCTCAAGCAGGTGGTTCTTGGCCCGGCGGCCGTCCTCCGCGATCCATTCCAGGTCGATCCGCTGGTCCGTGTGCATCCGCGCGGACTCGGCGAGCTTCTCCTCGGCGAACAGTCCGGCCTCGATCCGCTTGGCGAGTTCGACCTCCTGCTCGGCATTGAGCAGCGGGACCTTGCCAATCTGCTTCAGGTAGTCCTTGACCGGGTCGGCGGTCGCACCCGCCACGGCCACCTGGGCGGCCGGCAGGTCATCGTCGTCGTCGCCGAAGACGAAGATCTCGTCGTCGCCGACCTCGCCGGGCGCCTTGCCCTCCACGGGCGCGGCACCCTGGGCCGTCACGCCGCCGACGGCGGCGGGCCCGGCCTCCCCGGTCTCCGGCTCGTCGCCTTCCGGGTCGTCGACGGCGTCGCCCTCTGCCGTGTCGTCGGTGATCTCCAGGTCCTCTTCCGCGTCAAGCGCGTCAACGCCGAGCTCGGCTGCGAGATCCTCGAAGTCCTCGAGGTCGACCGTGCCGTCGAGGTCGCCATCGTCGAGGTCAGCGTCCCCGTCGAGGTCGTCCGCGACCGCCAGGGCGCCCGACGATTCCTGGGACGGCACCGCCGCGAGCTCCTCACGAGCCTTGGCCGCGCGGCCCGCGCCCGACCGGGGATCCGTGCCTTCAGACATAACTGTGCCCTCAGAGATCGCAGCATCGGACATGCCATCGGCCGCCTGATCAGGCACCCGCGAGCCACGAGCCGCGGAGTTGGACGGCCTCGAGCGCTTGCGCGCCGCAGAGTTGGCAGCGCTCACCACCACGGTCACCTCTTCCTTCGCTGGGTAGCTTGGGTACGCACGCTAATGGAGCCCTCCCCAGAGGGTCTTGACGCCTGGACCGTGCTGGGAAACAGGCTTCCCGTTCGTCGTCTTGGGGATATCGACAGCAACCCGCCCGCCTCCTCTCCACCACCATAGGTGGCCCCTGGGAGTGCCTTGTACACGTCCGCCCTGCCGGTCAGGCACGCGGGGGTCACCGCTGCGCCCACTGCTGGTCCAGCGGCTCGACAGCGGAGACGGCGCCGCCCGGCACGTGCATCACCAGCACCGTCACGTCGTCGTCTTGCTCATGGCCCGCGAGCATGTTGTCGAGGAGGTACTGCAGTAGCCGTCCCGGCGCGCTCAGCAGGTCCGGCGGCGCACCCGCGGCGGTGCTGACCAGTTCGTCGAGCCCGGCGTCGAGACCCCGCATCCGGTTTTCCACCAGGCCGTCCGAGTAGAAGACCGCGGTGGAGCCTGGCTGCAGCCGGAAGGCGTGCTGCCTGCGCGGACTCGCCCAGCCGAGCGGTGTGCCGGCCTCGGCGTTGTCGAGCATCGGCAGCGCGCCCGGGGCGAGCAGCAGGGTCGGCGGGTGGCCGGCGTTCCCCGCCTGCCCCTCACCCGTCTCGGGGTCGATCACCAGGTAGGTGACGGTCGTGACGTAGTCCTCGAGCTCGGTCGCGGCGAACAGCCGGTCAAGGCCGGCGAGGACCGCCGCTGGCCGCGGGTCGGTCAGCGCGAGCGCCCGCAGCGCGTTGCGGACCCGGCCCATGCCGGCCGCCGCCAGCAGCCCCTTGCCCATGACGTCGCCGACGGTGACCGCCAGCCGCCGGTCCGGCAGCTTGAACACGTCGTACCAGTCGCCGCCCACTCCGGTGGCCTTCGGCAGGTACCTGGCGTCGAGCGCGAGGCCGCTGACGCGCGGCAGTTCGCCGGGCAGCAGGCTCCGCTGCAAGGTGACGGCGGCCGTGTGCTCCTTCTCGTACATCTCGGCCCGCTCGACGGCGAGCGCGCACTGGCCGGCCAGCGCCTCGAGGAAGACCCGCTCCTCCTCCAGGATCGTCCGGGGCCGGCCGAAGGAGAACCGCAGCGCTCCCAGCGGCATCCACGCCGCGAGCAGCGGAAGGCCTACCCAGGCCTGCTCGTCGCCGGTCTCCAGGACGCGCTCGGCGTGGCCGTCGCGCTCGAACGCGGTGTGCAGTTCCTCGGGATCGGCGATCAGCACCGGGCGCCTGGTGGCGATCGCGCGCGTCATGACGCTCGGGGTATCCAGCGTGAGCGGCACCCCGGCCCCGTCCGGGCCGGTCGGTGCGAGCCCCGACGGGTTGACCACGCGCAGCCCGAGCTTGTCGTCGTCGAGCAGGGCCACCGCCGAGCGCAGCGCGCCGATGGCGGTGCGGCCCACCTCGGTGATGACCTCGACCACCTGCTCCACGTCCAGGGCCTCGGCCAGCATCGCGGTCGCCTGCTGCAGCCGCGCCGTGCGCAGCGCCGCCGCGCTCAGCTGGTCGGTCAGCCGGCCGCGCATCTCCTCCGCCTCGCGCTGGCTGGTCACGTCCGTGCACGCGCCCACCCACTCGGCGATCTTGCCGTCTCGCTCGATCGGCACCGCCCGCACGTCGTAATGCCGGTAGGCGCCGCCCCTGGCCCGCATGCGGAACCGGTCGTCGAAGATCCGGCCGGTACGCAGGCACTCCCGCCAGTCCCGCTCCACCCGGTCGTGGTCCTCGGGGTGGATGGAGTCCAGCCAGCCGTTGCCGAGGAACTCCTCCACGGTCTGCCCGGTGATCCAGCGCCACTCGGCCGAGTCCTCGAGCATCTCACCGCTCGGCGACGCCACCCAGATGATCTGCGCGCCGCCCTGGACGAGGGCCCGGTACCGTTCCTCGCTGCGGCGCAGCGCTTCCTCCGTGGCCTGGCCGCTGCCGTCGGCGATGACGATGAGCCCGGCACCGCACAGCGCCTCGTCCGCCCCGTGCACGCCGAACCAGTGGAACGTCCGCTGGCTCGGCGGGGTGCCGGGAGACGACGGCCGGCTGCTCTCGAAGGTCTCCGTCGCCGGGCGGCCCTGCGCGAACACCTGCTGGAGCGCGGCCTCGGCCCGGGCGGCGTCGACCCCCGGCCAGACCGCGGCGATCGGCTGCCCGGCGAAATCGGCCGCCGGCCGGCCGTACATCCTGGCGAGAGCGGGATTCACCCAGACAAACCGCAGGCTGGGGTCGAGAAACGCCATGCCGGCCGGGGCGTCGCGCAGCACGGCGTCAGGAAGCCCGGATTCGACCTCGCCCAATCCGGCCTCCCGCTGCTTCGGCACGGAGGTGTCAGCGCTCAACCGAGCACCTCACCGACCGTGCAGGCACCCGCCATCGGCGGCTCCTTCCTGGCGGCGGCCCGCCGGCAGCGCGACATCGATGCCGCGACCGCAGCGACCGCTCAGAAATAAGCGTGCCACAATCCAGGTACCGATGCTGCCAGCTAGCGGCAGGGAAGCCAAGTATCAATCGATGCCTACCGACTTCGGATGGCGCATCCGACGACACGGTCCCCCATTGTACCGGGATTTTACCGGGCGAAGCGCCCGGACGCCCGGCAAGGGGAGAGCCCCCGGACCGCCCAGCGACGCGCCCGATGTGATCACCCGCCGTCTTCCCCCCGGGCGCACCGTCCGGACGCTCTCCGGAGGCCGCCAGAAACGCGACACGTGCGTGATAGCCGCCATCTCACGGCACAATGATGGCAGCATGGGTAAATTCTCCTACAGAGGATGATGTGCTTCTCCCCCGTTTACCCGCAAACCGATGCGAGACAACGGGGCGAAGCGTCAATTTCACATATGTAGATCTGAGAGGCTATCAGGGTGAGCCCGCAGAGCCGACGTAGCAACCAGGCAGGTGGCGGCGCGTCCCCCAACGCGCTGTTCGATGAACTCCTGCACGGGGCACGAGAGCTGCTGGCGGTGCGCAGCCCGCTCGACGCCGAGCTACTGGTCAGTGACCTGCTTGGCACGTGGTGGCCGCAGCGCCACCACACGGTCGGCGGGACTGGCGTCGAGCAGCTAATAGGCGAGGGGCTCGTCCAGTACGCCTCCCAGCAGCACTCCCCCGCCGCGCTCGCGCTGCTGTCCGGCATCGCCTGCCTCGGCACCTCCCGCCAGGCGGCCGCGGCCGAGCAGGCGGCCATCGCGCTCATCGACGCGGGGGTGCGTACCCCTAAGTGGGCCGAGTACCTCGGCGCGGTCTCCTCCGCCGAGTGTTACGTCAACCCCGACGCGTGGGGCGACCAGGACGAGGTCATCTGCGTCTTCAGCTACGCGGGCGAGGAGCCGCACGCGCTCGTCTCGGTCATCGACTACAACTCAGCGGGCATGATCAGGGACGGCTGGGTCAGCTCCCAGGTCGGCAGGCTCCTCGACCACTGCCGGCGGACGACGGTCTTCCGGGTGAGCAACCGCCCCGAGGAGGGCTTCAGGCAGATCGACCCGCCGCAGGCGCGGAAGATCCTCGAAGACGCACTCGCCGCCACCGACGCGGCGGAGGATCCGCCGGTCAGCGACACCTTCGCCGCCAGGCACGCCTTCATCAGGGCCCGCATCCGGGCGCTGCCCCCGGCGCCAAGCCGCGGCCAGCGGGCCAGGCGGCCCACCTGGACGACCGAGCGCCGCGCGCTGCTCGCCGCCGAGTTCCTCGCCTCGGACGAGGCCGAGGAGCTGTCCGACCGGCAGGCCGCGAGCCGGATCGCGGACCTGCTCATCAACTTCGGCTGTGACCAGGACAGCGGACGGCCGCAGCGGATGTCCCCGGCCAAGGTGCAGAACTTCATGCTCACCTGGCTGCCGCGCAAGGTGCTGCTCTCGGTCGCCGACCAGAACGCGATGCCGCACGCGGTCAAGGCCTGGATCCGCTGGTCGGGCCGGAGGGGCGGGATGTCGGAGGCGGCGATCGGGCAGATGCTCGACGTCTTGTTCGACTCCATGGCCACCTTCACCCGGATCTACCGGGACCCGGCGGAATTCGGGCTGAACGAGAAGCTTGTCGCCCGGCTGCTGCCCGACTCCGACCTGGAGGCGCTGCCCCGGCGGGCGTTCGCCTTCCCGATTCTTGAGGGCAAGCACGGCGGGGTCGACCTGTCGAAGCTTGACCCGGCCGACCCCACCGACCGGCGACTGCTGCTCGCCGCCGACCACGACACCCGGACCGGCTCGACGAACTCGGCAGGCGTAGGCCCGCACATCGACCAGCACCTGGCCCTGGCGGACCGCCTGTGGCGCGGCTCGCCCCCGGCCCTCTGGGACGCCGCCCAGCGCCTCCTGGACACCGGCGAGGACCGCCACATGGTCCTGCACGCCCTGATGGACGTCCTCAAGGCAGCCGGCAAGGACGAGACAGCCCTGAAGATAGCCCTCCGCGAACTGGCCACCGGCCTGAGCGACGACGACCTGAACGGC
>DAHWEX010000441.1 GCA_027326205.1 Actinomycetota bacterium | reverse complement strand
GTCTCCAGGCCGTTGCGGCGCTTGCGGGTGTCCCGCAGCCAGAGCCCCGCGCCAGCGGCTCCGACCAGGACGGCCAGCAGGATCCAGCTGACCACGGGGTCGAACCGCCCATAGAAGATGTCGTAGAGGACGACCTCGTTGGTGTAGTGGGAGTTGCCGATGCTAACGAGCGCCCCACCGAGGACGATGATCGCCACGCCCTCCAGGATCAGCAGCCCGCCGAGCGTGACGATGAACGACGGCATCCGCAGCCGGGCCACCAGCGTTCCCTGGATGGCGCCGAACGCGGCGCACAGGAGCAGCGTCATGATGATCGCCGCCCACCACGGCCAGTTCGCGCCGCTCGGCTGCACGAGCTCGGCGACCACCACGCTGCCGAGCCCCATGACCAGGCCGACGGACAGGTCGATCTCCCCGAGGAGCAAGGCGAAGATCTCGGCGATCGCCAGCAGCATGTACACGGTGCTCTGCTCGAACAGGTTGACCAGGTTCTGCGCCGACAGGAACTTCGAGTTCGCTATCTGGAAGCCGACGGCGACCACCACCAGGCCCAGGACCACCGGCAGGACACCGCTGTTGCCGGCCCGGACCCGGAGCCACGAGGCCCGGAAGTACTGGCCAAGCGACTGCGCGGTGAGCTCGGCCGGGACATCGACCGCGGCCACCGTGGCGTCGAGGGTCAGGTCGGTTATCCCGGCGCCCGCCGTCCCCGCGGTGGGCTCGCCGGGGTCCGCGGTCACGGGTACTTCCTCATTGTTCGTCCTTCGCATTTGATCAGACACCGGCCGGGCTCCCCCCGCGCCGCGAGAGCACGTCAATCAGCACCGCGGCGAGAAGCACGCCGCCCGGCAGGATGTACTGCAGCGGCGTGGACAGCGAGCCCAGGCTGAGCAGGGACACGCCGTAGGCGATACCGCCGATGAGCAGGCCGCCGAGAACACCGTGAATCGCCTTGCCCCGGCCCCCGAAGAGGCTGACCCCGCCGATAACCGCGGCGGCGACCGTGTACAGGACGAGCTGGCCGGGGTCGGCGGTATTGGTGCTGTACTGACCGTAGAAAAAGGAACCGAGCAGGATGCCGCCGAGGGCGGCGGTCGCCGAGCACAGCGCGAAGGCCACGATCCGGATGCGGGGGAGGCTGACGCCGGCCCGGCGGGCGGCTTCCGGGTTGCCGCCGATGGCATAGATGTAGCGGCCGTAGCGGGTCCGCTGGAGCACGAGGGTCCAGGCGCCGAGCACCACCAGGACGATCGGGATCACCCACGGAATTCCCGTGACCGACTTGAGTGAGCTCCCGCGGTTGACGGAGCAGACGATGACGACCGCCGCCCCCACGATCGCCAGGATCACGATCCTGGTCGCTATCAGGCCGAGCGGCGGAGCCACCAGGCCCCGGCGGCGCCGCGAGGCCACGCGCAGCCACTGGGACGCGCCGACGGCCACGACCACCACCGCCAGGACTATCCAGCCGATGACGGGAGAGATCAGCCCCTGGACCATGTCGTAGATGGTGTTCTGGTTGGGGTCTGAGGTGTTGAGGCTCACCGTGGAGTCGGCCCCGCCGAGGATGACGACGAGAATTCCCGAGAAGAGCAGGAACCCGGCCAGGGTCACCACGAAGGACGGGATCCGCAGCAGCGATGTCAGCGCCCCCTGGAAGGCGCCGATCGCGCCGCAGATGGCGAGCGCGGCGAGCATCGCGGCCCACCACGGCCAGTTCGGCCCGGGCTGCTGGACCAGCTTGAAGGCGATCACCCCGCCGATAAGCGCGACCGCGCCGACCGACAGGTCGACCTCCGCGAGGAGCAGGACCACGGTCTCGGCGATCGCCAGCACCATGTACACGGTGCTCAGCCCGAAGATGTACACGAGGTTGCTCGGCCGCAGGAAGGCGTGCTCGGGGGTGATGATCTCGAAGACGACGGCGACTATGACGATGGCCAGGACCACGGGCAGCACACCGCTGTTGCCGCTGCGGATCCGGAGCCACGACGCCCCGAGGTACTGGCGCAGCGACTGCGCGGTGAGCTCGGGCGGGACGTCGGCCGCGGCCACCGTGGCGTCGAGGGTCAGGTCGGCCGTCCCGGCGCCCGCCGTCCCGGCCGGGGTCTCGCCCGGGTCCGCGGTCACGGGTGCTTCTCGATTCTGGCCATCGTGCTCAGCCCTTGCCATTCGCGGCGGCGGCCGACTCGTACGGCCGTCCGTTGGCGGTGCCGGTCGTCATGTACTCCACCACGCTCTGCCGGTCGAAGTCCGCAGCCGGCCCCTCGGCCACCATCCGCCCCAGGTACAGCACCGCGATCCGGTCCGCGACCTCGAAGACGTCGTTCAGGTTGTGGCTGATCACCATCACCGCCAGCCCGTGGTCGCGCAGCCGGTTGATCAGGTCGAGCACCGACCGGGTCTGCACCACCCCGAGGGCCGCGGTGGGCTCGTCGAGCAGCACCAGCTTGGAGTTCCACATCACGGCCTTGGCGACCGCGACCGACTGCCGCTGCCCGCCCGAGAGCGAGGCGACCGGCTGCCGGATGGAGCGCACCGTGGTCACCCGCAGGGTGCTCAGGGTCTCGGCCGCCTTCAGCTCCATCGAGTCCTCGTCGAGCAGGCCGTACCGCAGCTGCTCCCGGCCGAGGAACATGTTCTGGACGATGTCCAGGTTGTCAGCCAGCGCCAGGTCCTGGTAGACGGTCTCGATGCCCAGCGCGGAGGCGTCCCGGGTGCTCCGGACGTGTACCGGCTTCCCCTCGAAGTAGATCTGCCCGTGGTCGGGCTGGTGGGCGCCGGCGATGCAGCGGGTAAGCACCGACTTCCCGGCGCCGTTGTCCCCGCACAGGCCGGTCACCTGCCCTGCGGGCAGGTCCAGGTTCACCCCGTAGAGCGCCTGCACCGGCCCGAAGTGCTTGTCGATCCCCCGCAGCTTCAGCAGGGGTTCAGCCCCGGCCCCGGCCACGTCCCCGCCGCGGCTCGCGCCTTCCGGGGCCTCATTCACCTCAGTCATTTTTAATACCCGTCATTAGCCTTGCCCAGGTTGGTCCGCACAGCCATCTCATCATCGCGGGGTTGGCGGGCCCGCCGCAACGGCGGACCCGCCAACCCCGGTCAGATGGTTACTTGATCGTGGTGCGGTTGGTTACTTGATCCCGTTTGCGGCGCAGACACTCGCACCCGCGAGGGCGCAGATCGCCGAGGCCGTGTCGAACTTGTCAGCGACAACGGTCGACTCCATGTTGGCCTTGGTCACCCACACCGGGGTCAGCAGCGACGCCGGCTCGGTGATGCTCGAGTTGGCCGGGTCGACGGTCGTCGAGTTCAGCAGCGCCGCGGGCGGCGTCTGGCCGGCCAGCAGGATGATGGCCAGGGACACGGCGTCCTGGGCTTCCTTGTAGACGGCCTTGTAGACCGAGCCGCACTGGTAACCCTGGAGGATGTAGGCCATGCCCTGGGCCGTGGCGTCCTGCCCGGTGGTCGGCACCGTGTTGGGCTTGACCCCGGCCGACTTGAGGACGGTGATCACCGAGTTGGCGAGCCCGTCGTTGGCCTCGATGGTGGCGTTGATCTTCGGGTTGGCGGTGTACGCCTGCTGGAAGATCGTGCCGCCCTTGGTGTTGTCCCAGCCGGGGGCGAAGTTCTCGGCCACCAGCGTGGCGCCGGCAGCGGTGCCCTTCGCGCCCGCGGCGACCGTCTTGGCCGCCTGGCCGAAGACCACCTTGTTGTAACCCTCGGCGAAGGAGATGGCGTTCGGGTCGGTGTCCTCACCGCCGTTCAGCACGTAGACCTGGGGCTTGGAGACCTTCCAGTCGGTCAGGCAGGCGTTGAAGCCCTGGCCGATCAGCTCACCCACCTTCTCGTTGTTGAAGCTGACGTAGTAGGTCTTCGAGCCCTCGAAGGTGGCGCGGTCGTAGCTGATCAGCGTGACGCCCTTTTGCCCGGCGAGCTTCGCGACCGCGACGCCGGTCGGGCCGTCGAGCGGGCACATGATCAGGACCTTGGCACCGAGGTTGATGTCGGCGGTCGCGTCGTTCAGTTCGGTCGCGTCGCTGCCCTGGGCGTTGTCGACCCGGAACTGCGACGAGGTGAACCCGGCGTCGGTGAAGGCCTGCTTGATGTACGGCGCGTCGAAGTCAACCCACCGGGTCGACGACGTGGTGTCGGGCAGGATCACCCCCACCTGCAGGCTCGAGGCGCCCTTGGTCGCGGCGGCGGCCAGCCCCTTGAACTGCGACATCGTCGACGCGATGTCCACGGTGAAGGAACTGACGCTCAGCCCCGCCGGGACCGTGGCCGAGCCGGCTGCCGCGGACGACGAGGTCGCGGCGGACGCCGAGGTCGAGCTCGAGCTTGAGGCCGGCGCGGTGGAAGACGTAGTCGAGGACGACGAGCAGCCCGCGGCGACCATGGCGGCGCCCGCCGCCAGAGCCACCCAGCCCAGCCGGGGGAGGCGTCTGAAGGTGCCGCGGCCCTGCGACCGGGAGGAAGACCCTCCCGTTCCCCTGTTACTCAGTTGCATCCCATACCCCTTTCGCCGCAATGCGGTCGAATACTCCGATGCGGGACACCGCACAACACGCGTGTCCTTACGCGATGAAAGGTAGATCTTGGGGAGACCGACCTTCAAGGCCCACAGCCCGTAAAAGATGTTAATATGCGAAGCTAATGGCCGGAATTGTGCGATTTGTGAGATCAGCTAGAAGCCGTACCGTGACCTGTATCGGTTACTAGGACTCTCTCCTGTTATCCCGGTCGGCGAAGGCCGCGAGCGCATCCGCCCGGGGCCGTGCCCGTCAGCCGGCCATGCGGTAGCCCGCCCCCTGCCGGGTGGCGATCAGCGGCCGGCTGCCCGCCGGCTCCAGCTTGGCGCGCAGCCGGCTGATGTACACGCGGAGGTACTCGGTCTCCGTCTCGTACCCGTGGCCCCACACCTTGCGCAGCAGATGGGCGCGCGAGAGCAGCGTTCCCCTGTTGACGGCGAGTTCGCGAAGCAGCGCGAACTCGGTCGGGGTGAGGTGCACCTCCGTGCCGGCCAGCCACACCTGCTCGGTCGCCAGGTCGATCGACAGGTCGCCGATGCTGATAGCGGTCCGTGCCGCCCCGGTCCTGGCCTCGGTGTCGGGCCTGGTCCGGCGCAGCGCCGCGTGGATCCGCGCTAGCAGTTCCTCGATGCCGAAGGGCTTGGTCATGTAATCGTCGGCGCCCATGTTCAGCGCCATGACCTTGTCCTGCTCGCCGCCCCTGGCCGACACCACGATGATGGCGACGGAGGAGCGCTCGCGGATCTGGCGGCACAACTCGAACCCGTCGGCCTCGGGCAGCATCAGGTCGAGCAGCACCATGTCGGGCCGTTCGGCGTCCAGCAGGGCCAGCACCCTGCCCCCGGCGGAAACGACCGTGCCGAAGCCCCGGATGACCAGGTTCGACCGGATGAGGTCGACGATGTTCGGGTCATCTTCCACGATGAGGACCTTCGTCGCGACTGCTGTATTGATCGTCGTCGTCATGGATCTTCCCCCGTGTCGGACGACCGAAAGAATTTCGGTTAAGCAGGATCCCGCATTCAGGAAACTTAGATGCAAAGTGCGCAATGGTCAACGTGTATGCGCAGACGGTGCGCCGCCGACTTCTGCGTTGATAACGAATCAATGGCCCGCGGCGGCGGGTACCGGGACCTGGCCAGCGCCGGCCGCCGGCCGGCGCCGCGCCAGTTCCGCGGCGAACTCCGCGAGGCAGCCCCCCGGCGACCACGGTACGGGACAGCCCGGCCGGCTCCGCAAGGTCCAGCCGGGTCAGGCTGGCCGGGCTGGCGAAGGTCCCCGGGACCAGGCGCTCCGGCAGCGCGACCGAGGACCCCTGACGACGACGCACCGCGGACATCAGGTCACCCCCGGACGATCGGCTTTGACTGAAGAGGATGCACGCAATCCTGTGGGCAGTCTTCAGGCAGCGTCAACCCCTGCCCGCGGGCGGGGGTTGACGCTGCCTGTCTTCTGCCGCTAGCCGGCCGTACCTTCCGGGGGCGGGCGACGGCGGTCCGCCGGGCCGCCGTCGCCCGCGGGCCTGGACGGGCGCGGGCGGGCTCGGGCATGCTGGTGCGTGTGCGCTTTGTGTTCACTCCGCCGGCTGAAGAGGCGGCCGGGCTGCTGACGCTGCCGTGGAACGAGCCGCTCGAGACGTGGGACGACGAGCGGCTCGTGGAAATCCGGCAGCGCGGCATCTCCCGGCACGTGGTCCGTTTCGTCTCCGACGGCGGCGTGCTGTACGCGCTGAAGGCGATCAGCGAGCGGCTCGCGCGCCGCGAGTACCGGCTGCTGCGCGAACTGGGTGACCTCGGCGTGCCCGCGGTCGAGGTGGTGGGGATCGCGGTCGACCTGGGCCCGGACGCCGACGCGGTCCTCGTCACCAGGTTTCTCACGTTCGCGACGACCTACCGGGCCGTCTTCTCCAGCCCGCGAGGCGGCCGGTCGACCGACAAGCTGCTCGACGCGCTGGTCGAACTGCTGGTCCGGCTGCACCTGTCCGGCTTCTTCTGGGGCGACTGCTCGCTGTCCAACGCGCTGTTCCGCTACGACGCGGGCACCCTGGAGGCGTACCTCGTCGACACCGAGACCAGCGAGCGGCATCCCGAGCTGACCAGGGGACAGCGCGAGTACGACATCGAGCTGGCCGTGGAACGGGTCTACGGCGAACTGCTCGACCTGGAGGCTGGGGACCTGCTGCCGCCGGAGATCGACCCGCTTGAGGTCGCGGAGGAGCTTGAGCGCCGCTACAACCGGCTGTGGGACGAGCTCACCCACGAGGAGCTCATTCCGCTCGACGAGCAGCGGTTCCGCATCGCCGAGCGGCTGCGCCGCCTCAACGAGCTCGGGTTCGGCGCCGAAGAGGTGGAGCTGGTCAGCACGCCGGAAGGCAGCAGGCTGAAGGTCCGCACCCGGGTGGCGGAGTCGGGCGACGACAGCCGGAAGCTGTTCATGCACACCGGCATCGACGCGGGCGAGAACCAGGCCAGGCGGCTGCTGAACGACATCGCGTCCTTCCGCGCCTACCTGGAGCAGAAGGAGCGCCGCCCGGTATCGGAAATCGTCGCGGCCAGCCGCTGGCTCAGCGAGGTCTACGACCCGGTGGTGGCCGCGATCCCCGACAGCCTGCGCGGGCGCCTCGCGCCGGCCGAGGTCTTCCACGAAATCCTCGAGCACCGCTGGTTCATGTCGGAGCAGGCCGGCCGCGACGTCGGCACGACCGCCGCCGCCCGCTCCTACTTCCATCGCGTGCTGCCCCAGGTACCGGAAACCCTCGACGAGGGCATCGGCTCCGGCTAGGACCAGTACCAGCGGCGGGGGCGGAGCCCCCGGCCGCCGCGTGCGCCGGCCCGCTCCGTCAGGCTGAGGCCGCGTCAGGCTGAGGCCAGCGACACCCGGTCCTCGCCGGCGTCGTTGGCGATCGCCGGGTGGTGGGCCGGGGAACCCTGGCCGATCCACCGCGGCAGCCGCCGCCGGGAGAACACCTCGTCGATGACGGCGAAGGCGGCCCCGTGCAGGCCGGCCCGGTTGGCCAGGGCCGAGCGGGAGGTAGCCAGCAGTCGCTGCGTGACGTCATCGAGAGCGCCGCCGGCGGCGACCCGGCCTGCCGGCGGGTCCTGTACGAGGCGGGCCGCTACCTGGGGCGCGCGCTCGCGAACTTGGCGAAGGTCATGGCGCCGAGCGTGATCGCCGTCGGCGCGTCCTGTCCGAGGCCGGCCCGCTGATGCTCGACAGCCTGCGCTCCTCGGCCGAGGTGCACAGCCTGCACGTCGTGTCCCCGACGGTCGAGTTCCGGCCCGCGCGGTACGGGGCGGACGCGTCGCTGTACGGCGGCCTCGCCGCCGTCTTGGCCCGCGTGGGCCAGGGGGCCAGCGCACTGCCCGCCTGGGCGCAGTCATGAAGCCGCCGTGCCGGACGACCCCGCCCATGAGGACCACGTCGCGGTCGTGCGCGAATCTCCGAAGAAACTGATACCGGGCGACAGGAATCTCACCGTCCCTGATCAAAAAGGCCGCCAGTCCCGAGGCGGGCCGGGAACTCTCCTGCGGGTCGTTCGTCTGCGCGCTACGAGAGAGCGGACTCGGCCTAGCCAGGTATCGACCGATCATCAAGCGGACCACGCAACCGGACATATGCGTGTGCTTTCCGTAGCCCGAAGTCTGCTGATGGCGTGCGGCCCGTATACGCGTACCACTATCCCCGCGGCGACACCGAGCGGGCCGTCCCGTAACGGAGACCGGCGTTCTTCAGGAAGCCGTGGTACTACGCAGACATCTCCGGTAGCGTGCTTATCCTCGGCAAGCGGCTCTGGTATGGACCAGCTGATAAACTGGTATGGCGCAGTGAGTGGCGGACCGATTGGCGTTATGGCGTATGTCTCGCCTGGATGCGCTCGGTCCCGGCCGAGCTTCA
>DAHWEX010000429.1 GCA_027326205.1 Actinomycetota bacterium | reverse complement strand
GGCGAGGAAGCACGCGAGCTCGGTGAACCGGCGGCGCATCAGCACCAGCACGCCAATCCAGCCCGCGCTTCCCCACGCCCAGTTGACCCCCAGCATCTGGCCGGCCGGGCTGGCCGCCGCCGCTGCCGTGCTCGCGGCCAGCGCGATGACGGCCACCGCCCAAGCCGGGCGCCGGCCGGGCGTGCCGCGCAGGACCAAGACCGTCCCGGCGGCTATCGCCAGCGCCATGACCGCCCACATGGCGCACTGGAAGGCGAACGAGCCGTAGGCCAGCCGGTTATGCAGCAACTGCCCGCCGGCCCCAGCCAGATGCCAGCCCACGACCAGGAAGAGCACCGCAAAGGTCCAGGCCCGCTGATAGCGGCCGGACATCACCGCGGCCGGCTGCGCCGCTGGCTGCACGGGGGTCACGACGGCCAGCTCAGCGTGATGGTCGTGCCCGCGCCGGGACTGCTGGCGATCGCTGCCCGGCCGCCCGCCGCGAGCATCCGCCCGGTGATCGACTCGCGGACGCCCCGGCGTGACGGCGCCATGGCATCCGGGTCGAAACCGCGGCCGTGGTCGATGATCTCGACGACCGCCCAGCCCGCGTCGCCGTTGAGTATCATTTCCGCTTCCCGGGTCCCGGCGTGCCGCTCCACGTTGCGCAGTGCCTCGCCCGCGCAGGCGGTGAGCTGGTCCGCGATGGGAAACGGCAGGCAGACCGGGGCGAGCTTCAGCCGCACGGTCAGCTCGCCGGCGTCGGCCGCGACCTGCTCCAGCATCGGTCCCAGGTCGGTCAGCGGCGCCGGCGCGACCGCCGCGGCCGGGGCATCCGCAAGCCTCTGCAGCACGCGCAAGTCCCGGGCCGCCTGCGCGGTCAGCGCCTGGGACGGCTCGGCGAAGGTGCCGGCCGCGACCATGGTCAGGGTCGACAGGATGGTGTCGTGCAGTTGCCGGTGCTGCTCTCGTTCGTCGGCGAGCCGCGCCTCCTCTGCCCGGATCCGCCGCTCTCTCTCCAGGCTCGCCGCGACGCTCTCGTCCGCATGCCTGGCGCCACCGCGGACCACCGCCACCAGCCCGGCGACGACGATCGTCTCCACCCCGAGCAGCCAGCCGGCGGTGAGGTCGCCGGCGCCGAACCCGTAGGCGATGACCACGATCGCGGCCCCGGGCAGCGCGAGCCTCGGCCGCAGTGCGATCTGCATGATGTACACGGACGTGCAGGCCAGCGGGAGCATCCACGTGGTGCTGTCCACGATCAGCACGGCGGGCACCATGTGCCGCTGTGCCAGCGCCAGCGCCGCGATGACCGCGGTGTCAGCCAGCACCAGGGCGGGCGTCAGTCCCGTCCGGCGGATCCGCCAGGTGAAGAAGGCCGACCACAGGCACAGCCCGGTCAGCGGTGCGGCCACCCACCAGCCGGAGACCTGCTTGGTCGCCGCCAGCGCGGCGACCGCGGTGAACAGGACCGCGCCGCCGAGGCGCAGCCCGATCGCGTACCAGCCCGCCAGCCAGTGCAGGGCCTGGTCGGATGGCCCTGCCGCCCGTGGCCGGCGCGCTCGCCCGGGCCGGCCCGCAGGAGAGTGGATCTGTCCTTCGATGGAATCCGCTGCTGGTTCCACCGCACCAGTATGCGACAGGGCCCCGGCTCAGGGCAGAGTATCGGGCCACGCATTCATCGCCTTGCCGATGCCGATCAGCCGCGCCGATCTTCTCGTGCGCGCAGCGTTCAAGGACTTTGACCATCGCGGGCTCATTGATCCGCGGCCCCGAATGCTTAACCATGCTCCGCGCGGGGTTCCGCCGACAGCACCCGGCGCGGGTGGCTGCCGTTCACGTACCCGACGAACGGCGGGTAGATGTTGTAGCCGAGCAGTTCCTGTAGCCGTTCCGGCAGGTCACGCACGACAGCACGGGGAACGGCCAGGCAGTGGTTCTCCTGCGGCCGCAGCCAGCCTGCCGCGTACTCGAGGATCACGCCGAGCCGCGGCCGGAGTGCCTGGTTGGCGCCGCCGCCATGCCAGAGGCTGCCCAGGTAGAACAGCGCCGAGCCGGGTGAGAGCACGGCGGTCTCCACCGGATCGTCCGGGCGCGGTGCCCGGCCGGGCGCCCAGTGGTGGCTGCCGGGCACGAACCGGGTAGCGCCGTTGACGGCGGTGAACTCGTCCAGCGGCCACATGGTGTTGACCACCAGCGGCGGATGCGGTTCCGGCACCGGGTAAATGGCGTCGTCCCGGTGCAGTACCTGTGCCTTTTCGCCGGGCCCGATGCAGATGCCCACCGGGGCGCTGAGCTGGTAGTGGCCGAGCACCTGGTCAAGGACGCCGAGCAGCAACGGGTGGGTGGCGGCCGCGTCGAACACCCGGGTCTTGGCGAACAGCGCGTAGATTCGCTGCGTTCCGAATCCCTCGAACGAGTTCCGCCCGGTCCTGGTGGTGCGCAGCAGCCGGTCCAGGTCAGCGTGCGCCTCCCGCACGCCGTCCGTCGTCATCATGCCGGTCACGACCACATAGCCGTCGCTCATCAGCCGGCTGACCACATCCTGGCTGGCCGACGTGGCAGGCATCGTCGCCATCACGAGCCCGAGACTAGGCCTCCCGCCGTCCGCCGTCTACCACGTACCCCAGGCGAGCGCGGGCGCGGGCAGTCGCGGCGGCTCCAGGAACGCGGGCGGGGCGGTCAGGTCGAGCGCGCCGAGCGGGGAGGTCGCCGCCGCGTCCCGCCGCGTCAGCGCGGGCAGGTTCCACTTCTCCTCAAGGAGCTTGAGCACCGAGGTGTGGTCGAACACCTCTGACAGGACGCAGTCCGGCCGCGCATACGGCGACACGATCACGGCGGGCACCCTGAACCCGTAGGTGTCATAGGTGTTCGGGCCTTCGACCAGTTGCTCGGCATGCCGGACGTAACTCGGAAACAGCGCCTTGAGCACGCCACGCACCGGGGACGGATGCGCGACCACGCTGCGGCCGCGAACGTCGTCCGGCGGCACTGCCTCGGGCGGGGGGACATGGTCGTAGTAGCCGCCGTGCTCGTCGTACGTCCAGATCAGCAGGGTGTCGGCCCAGCCAGGACCGTGCATGACCCGCCGGATGACCTCGGCGGCGAAGCTCTCCCCCTTGCGGATATCTTGCGGGTTCTCTTCGGAGAAGGTGCGGAAGTCCGGGTCGACGATGCAGAACGCCGGGAGTTCGCCGGAGTCCGCGTCGGCGAAGAGCTGGTCGATGCTGCGGACGTGCGCCATGTAGCTGGCCATCCCGAGCGGGTAAAGGGCCGCCGTGAACTGGAGGTCCCGGTTGAAGACGTAGCCGGGGTCGCGCAGCGACCGGGTGATCGAGGCCAGGTGGTGCATGATCCGGCGGCGCCGGTACTGGATGAAGCGCTGGAACTCGGTCTGGTCGCTGGCGGCCGGGCGGTAGTTGACCCAGGAGATCCCGTGCCGGGTCAGCACGTCCATGATCGTGCCCGCGGGCGGGCGGTCGAGCAGGTTGGGCGGCAGGTCGTCCATCAGGCCGTTGGCCGTCCCGGCCAGCAGGAAGCGGCGGTTGGGGAACGTTGGCCCGAGGCAGGAGCTGAACCAGCGGTCGGCGAGCGGGAAGGTCCGCGCCAGGCCGTGGTAGAAGGGCAGGTCCTGGTCGGTCCAGTAGGCCATGGCCGCGGCTTTGTCGCCGTCGGGCGTGGCCTGCTCGGCCGACGTCACGAAGCCGTTCATCTTGCCGGCGGCCCACTGCGCGTGGCTGGCGCTCCAACTCTGGCTGGGGACCCCCTGGTCCTGCCCGGTGGAGCCGGCGTGATGTGACCGGATCATGGTGCCCGCGGAGTCGGGATTCTCCGCGGTCGGCCTGCCGTCCGCACCGAGCGGCAGCCCCTCTCCCCGGCCCAGGGTGCCGAGGTAGTTATCGAAGGAGTGGTTCTCCATCATCAGCACGACGACGTGCTTGATCTGCGGCAGCAGGTCGGTGCCGGCCGGGCGCGCGGGATCCGGTCGGTCACCCGGCCGGTTGCGGCGCGTCCGCAGCTCACGCTGGCGCAGCTTCTGACGTTCAATCCGTTCCCAGGTGCTAACGCTAACCATGCCAGTTTCCGTAGTCCGTCCGTCACTCCCCAAGACGGGAATTGCCGCCCGCCCGGTTACGGACTACCGATACCCGGGGAACCGGCCGGCAATCGAGCCGCGATCTCCGGCATTCACGATCGCGGCGCGTTCCACGCCGTGGCCGGGGCGCCGCGCGGCCCGGACAGCCTGGTAGCCGACGGCCAGCAGGAACAGCGGAGTGCAACTGATGATGAAGAAGTCCGCGATGTTGTAGTAGTAGCCGCCGATGTGGATGAAGTCGACCACGCCGCGCACGCTGCCCGGGGCGGTCCAGTAGTGCAGCCCGACTCGGTCAAGGACGTTGCTGCTCCAGCCGCCGATCATCAAGACGGCGGGAACGCTGACCCAGTTCGCCGTGCGCCAGCGGCTCAGCAGCAAGATGGCGGTGGTCAGCAGCGCGACGTCCAGGACGTCGAGCAGCGCGCCGGAGACGGGGGCGGCGTACCAGGCGCCGATCGTGGGCCCGGAGAGCAGGTCGCCGCCGGGGTTGATCACGGCCCACGGGACGTGCCGCCAGGCCCACCACTTGGCCGCCTGGTCCGGCACGATCACCGCGGCGAGCAGGCAGAGCACCATCGCGGTTGGCCTGGTCCGGTCGCGGTGCCCGGCGGCATGCGGTCGCGCGACGGGAGCCTCGGTGGACATGCGGGCCCGCGGCACGCGGTTCAAGCTGTAAGTCACAAATGGGTACGCTAGCCCAAATAACGTTTAGATAACTTAAGGATCACACAAAGATAACGTGATCTATGTCTCGTCTGCCAAGGCTCGCGGCCAGCGAACGCGACCAGTCCTTCCGGCGCTCAACGACTCGGCGAGGCGGCCGTCACGCCGGTCCAGCGTCACCCGGGCAGCCGCAGCTCTCCCGGACGACGAGCCGGGTAGGCAGCCGTTCGATCCGGCGCGGCCGGCCCGGCTCGCCGATCCGATCGAGCAGCAGTGAGCACGCCCGCTCGCCGAGCAGCCGCATCGGCTGGTGCACGGTCGTCAGCGGCGGCGTCAGCATGGCACCGAGGTAGACGTCGTCGAAGCCGGTCACCGAGACGTCCGCGGGGACCCGGATCCCGGCGCCCCGGAGTTCCTGGATGGCCCCGATCGCCATCTGGTCGTTCGCGCACACGATCGCGTCGGGCACCTCGGGAGCGGCGAGGATCTCGCGGACCGCAAGCCTGCCGCTGTACGCGCCGAACCGGCCCTCGGAGCTGCCCGCGAGCCGTGCGCCCTGGTACCGTGCCAGCGTCTGCGCGAAGGCGGTGCGCCGTTCCTGCGCGTCCGGTGCCTCGCGCGGTCCGCCCACGAACCACAGCCTGGTCCGGCCGTGCTCTTCGATCAGGTGACGGACCAGCGCGGTGACCCCCGCCCGGTTGTCGATCCCGACGATGTCGGCATACGGCACGCTGGGAGAGCCGGCGACCAGCGCGACCGGGATGCGCGCGGCGAGCTTGGCCAGCTGCCCCTCGGGCCCGAAGCCCTCGGCGATGACCAGCCCGTCGACCTTGGCGGACATCCGCTGCAGCCACTGGTAGGCGTCCTTGTCGTCGCCCGTGCTGAGCTCGGGGCGGCGCACGGAGATCAGCACCGGCCAGCCAAGCGGGCTCAGCGTCGACTCAACGCCGCGCAGCACCTCTTCGATGAACAGCAGGCCCTCGTGCTCGATCTCGGTATCCGGGCTGCGCGCCTCGACGGCCACCAGCCCGATCACTTCCTTCCGCCGACGCGCCATGCTCTGCGCCGCGCTGTCGGGTACGTAGCCCAGGGCCTCGATGACCTCGAGCACCCGCTGCCGCGTCGCCGGGCGGACCCTGTCCTGACCGTGCACTACCCGGGAAACGGTCGCCGTGGACACTCCAGCCTCGCGAGCCACATCGTAGAGCGTGCGGGGGATACGAACTGGCGCCGGAGGCGGTGACTCCACCCGCTAAGGCTAGCCGAGTCACGTGTTCCCCTCGCATCCCTGAGCATGTGTTTTCCATCCCTTTTGCGAGGAAGGGAACTGCCGTAATACCGCCACCCGTTCCGTATAAGCCGGCATAAGAAGTCGGCTGGTGCACGAGAAGATCCATCCGGGCTGAAGGAAAGCTCCCATGTCGGCCGATCAGACAGCGGACATCGTGGGCAGCGTGGCGCGGGACCGCGAGTTCGGTCCGGTGCTGCGCCGTTACCGCGTTCGCGCGGGGTTGACTCAAGAGGAACTCGCGCACCGGGCCGGCCTCAGCGTCCGCGCGGTCAGCGACATGGAGCGCGGCCGGACGCGCAAGCCGTTCCTGCGGTCCGTCCGGCAGCTCGCCGGCGCCCTCGGGCTGCCCCCGGCGGAACGCTCGCGGCTGATCGCGGCGGCCGAGCCGGAGGTGAGCCTGGCCGTGCCCGCACGGGCCGAACGGGCGGCCGGGCAGCGCTTCGTCCCGCCGGTCCCCCGGCAGCTGCCCAGTGGAATCGCCCGCTTCACCGGCCGGGCGGCGGAGCTTGGCACGCTCGCCGGACTCGCGGAGCTCTCCGCCCGCGAGGACGGAACGGCCGTGGTGATCAGCGGGACCGCCGGGGTCGGCAAGACGGCGCTCGCGGTGCACTTCGCCCACCAGGTCGCGGCCGGCTTCCCCGATGGCCAGCTCTACGTGAACCTGCGCGGCGCCGGGCCGACCGGGGTGCCCGCCGCACCGGAGGAGGCGATACGCGGGTTCCTCACCGCGTTCGGGCTCGAGGCGGAGGGGGTGCCGCGGGACGGAGACGCCCAGGCGGCGCTGCTGCGCAGCCTGCTGGCGGGCCGGCGGGTCCTGCTGGTGCTCGACAACGCCCTGGACGAGCAGCAGGTGCGGCCGCTGCTGCCGGGCAGCGCGGGCTGCATGACGGTGGTGACCAGCCGCAATCAGATGGCGGGCCTGGCCGCCGCCGACGGCGCCCGCCTCCTTGG
>DAHWEX010000412.1 GCA_027326205.1 Actinomycetota bacterium | reverse complement strand
CGGCCAGCGGCAAGGGCGGCGGAGGCGCCGCCGGCCGCCCGGGCGCCGCGAAGTCCGGTAGCTCCGGCAGCAAGCGGGCCAGTTCGCCCGGCGGCCAGGCGAAGGGCCGGCCGGCGCCGAATAGCCGGGGCGGGAAGGGGCGGGCCGCGCCGCCGCCCCCGCCGTCGCGCAACCTGCTCATCGCCGTCACGATCGCGCTGTTCGGCGTGATCGGGGCGGTGTGGCGCGCGGTCGCGGGCACCGTGGGCGGCATCGTGCGGCACGTGGGCCGCAACGCGGGCGACCTGGACCCGGTGCACAAGCGCGACGGCGCCGGGCTCGCCTTCATGGGCCTGGCGATCATCTTCGCCGCCGCGGTGTGGCTCCGGATGCACAACATGGCGTCGGAGGGCATCTACACGCTCACCAGTTCCGTCCTTGGCGAGGGCGCGTTCGCGGTCCCGGTCATGCTCGCGCTGGTCGGCTGGCGCTTCATGCGCAACCCCAACCGGGACGAGGTCGGCCCGCCCGCGGAGATCGGCTGGACCACGCTGCTGATCGGCGCGCTCGGGTTGTTCCACATCGCGAAGGGCGTGCCGACGCTGTCCCAGGGCCACGGCGGCTGGCCGGCGGTGCGGACCGCGGGCGGCCTCGTCGGGATGGTCGCCTCCTGGCCGCTGGACAAGGGCCTTACCGCCTGGGTGGCGACGCCGCTGCTCGGCCTGCTCGCCGCCTACGGGCTGCTCGTCATCACGGGCACGCCGGTCCGTGAGGTGCCCGGCCGGATGCGGGAGCTCGGGGCCCTGTTCGGCTACCCGGTCGACGATGAGTGGAACGAGCCAGAGACCGGGGAAGAAGAGGACGACGAGGCCGGGGGCGGCAGGCGCCGGCGGGAGGTCAGCCGGGGCGCGATCCGGCTGCGCGGCTCGATCGAATCCAGCGAGCAGCGCAAGCCGTACGATCCCCAGGTCGTGCTGCCCAACGGCCGGCCGGGGGCCCTGCCCGCCCGGCTGCCCGAGGCCAGGATCGGCGAGGACCTCCTCGAGGACCTGGGCTTCACGACCGACCCGGTGCCGGTCCCGGACGAGCAGCCGCCGCCCTTCGAGCCACTCGCGCCGGAGCCCGCGCCGGCCCGGCGCGACGCCGTGCCGCCGCCTGCCCCGGCCAAGGCGGTCCCGCCGACCCCGGTCCTGCCCGGTGAGCAGCTGGAGCTCAGCGCGCAGGAGGCCGGCGACTACGCCCTTCCGCCGCCCGGCATGCTGCGCGAGGGCACCCCGCACAAGGCCCGTACGAAGGCCAACGCCAAGGTCGTCGAGGACCTGCAGAACGTCTTCATCGACTTCAAGGTCCCCGCGACGGTGGTCGACTTCACCCGCGGCCCGACGGTCACCCGGTACGAGATCGAGCTCGGCGAGGGCGTCAAGGTCGAGCGGGTCACCGGCCTGGCGAAGAACATCTCCTATGCCGTCAAATCCGCCGAGGTCCGCATCCTGCCGGTCATCCCCGGCAAGAGCGCGGTCGGCGTGGAGATCCCCAACATCGATAAGGAGATCGTCAGCCTCGGCGACATCCTCCGCTCCGACACCGCCACCTCCGACCACCACCCGATGATCGTCGGGCTCGGCAAGGACGTCGAGGGCAAGACCGTCGTGGCCAACCTGGCGAAGATGCCCCACGTATTGGTGGCCGGTGCTACTGGCTCGGGGAAGGCCCTGGCGCTCGACACGCCGATCCCGACACCCAGGGGCTGGACCACGATGGGCGACGTCCAGGTGGGAGACGAGGTCTTCGACGAGCGCGGCCAGCCGTGCCTGGTCACCGCCGCGACCCCGGTCATGTACGGCCGTCCGTGCTACGAGGTCGAGTTCTCGGACGGAACCGTCATTGTGGCGGACGCGGAACATCTCTGGCGCACCAGCACCGTTGCGGGCCGGATGCAGCGGGGGAGGCCGCCGCGCGGTGCCGCGTACTGGCCGCCAGCGGCCGTGGCGCGGATCGCTGAGCGAGCGGCGGCGGTGCTGGCCGAACGCGATCGCCTCGTGAGTACCGGCGAGGTCCTCGCGGATGTCGGTAAGCAGTTCCAGAACGTCCTGTACACAGCGCTCAAGGCCGTCCGAAATGAAGGCCGGACCGTCCGGTCGACTTACGTGCGCGGCGGGCGCGAGCTCAGCTTCTGGGTGCCCGCGTACTCGCGTCACCTTGCGTACCGGCTGCTCGCGGAACGCGTGGCCGCGCCTGCGGGCAGCAGCCATATGCGCGAAATCGACGCGGAGCCGGTTACGACGAGGCAGATCGCCGCATCAGTGCGGCACGACAGCGGGCGGCTCAACCATTCGGTGGCGCTGTGCGGGCCGCTCGAGTACCCGGAGAGGGAGTTGCCGGTCGCCCCGTACACGTTCGGCTGCTGGCTTGGTGACGGGAGGACTAGGGGCTCCGACATCACCACGATGGACGAGGAAATCCTGACCGAGATCCGCAAGGACGGGTACCTGGTCACGCACCACCCCAGCACTCGCATGCAGTACACCATCTGGAACCGTCCCGAGCGCGACCGGCGCATTGCCGAAGCGGTGCTCCTGGCCGAGCAGGGGATGAGCGTCGAGGGGGCCGCGGCGCACATGGGCGTCGGCCTCTCGGCCACGCTGCGGGCGGCGGCCGGGCGCTTCCCGCAAGGGCGCAGGGGCACCACCGTCGCGGCGCCACCTCCCCGGCCGCGCTACCGGGCCATGCGCCAGATCCTCCAGACGGTCGGTGACAAGCACATTCCGCAGGAGTACCTACAGGCGTCCGTTGGGCAGCGGCAGGCTCTGCTGGCCGGCCGGCTCGACACGGACGGGTACTGCACGACCGGCGGCACGGTCGAGTTCGCCGTCACGAACGAGCGCCTGGCTAGGGACACCCTGGAACTTGTCATAGGCCTCGGGTACAAGGGAAGGCTGCGGACCAAGCCGTGCAAGGGACGCACCGAAAGGAAGTCAACCGTCTACACGGTCGCCTTCACGCCCGACCAGCCCGTCTTCAGGCTTAGCCGCAAGCTGGCCCGCCAGCATGAGACCAAGGCGACGGGCACCGCGCGCTGGCGCTACATCACGGACGTGCGGCCAGTGGAGTCCGTTCCGGTCAAGTGCATCGCGGTGAGCAGCCCGAGTCACCTCTACCTGGCGAGCCGTTCGTGCATCCCGACCCATAACTCGGTCTGCCTGAACGGTCTGATCACGAGCGTGCTGATGCGGGCTACCCCGGACGAGGTGAAGATGATCCTGATCGACCCCAAGCGGGTCGAGCTGAGCATCTACGAGGGCATCCCGCACCTGATCATGCCGATCATCACCAACCCGAAGAAGGCCGCCGAGGCCCTGGAATGGGTGGTCGGCGAGATGGAGACCCGCTACGACGACCTCGCCGCGTTCGGCTTCCGGCACGTGGACGACTTCAACAAGGCGGTCCGCGCGGGCAAGGTCGTCCTCCCGCCGGGCTCCGAGCGCGAGCTGCGACCCTACCCGTACCTGGTGACGGTGGTGGACGAGCTGGCCGACCTGATGATGGTCGCCCCCCGGGACGTGGAAGACAGCATCGTCCGGATCACCCAGCTGGCCCGCGCGGCCGGCATCCACCTGGTGATCGCGACCCAGCGCCCGTCCGTGGACGTGGTCACCGGCCTGATCAAGGCCAACGTCCCGTCCCGGCTCGCGTTCGCGACCTCCAGCCTGGCCGACTCCCGGGTCATCCTGGATCAGCCCGGCGCGGAGAAGCTGGTCGGCCAGGGCGACGCGCTGTTCCTCCCGATGGGCGCCTCCAAGCCGCTGCGGCTGCAGAACGCGTTCGTCTCGGAGAAGGAGATCCGCGAGGTCGTCGAGTACTGCAAGAACCAGCAGCAGGTCGAGTACCGGCCGGACGTCGCGGCGGCACCGGAGAAGACCAGGGAGGCGGACGGAGAGATCGGCGACGACCTCGAGCTCCTCATCGCGGCCGCCGAGCTAATCATCACCAGTCAGTTCGGCTCGACGTCCATGCTCCAGCGCAAGCTCCGTGTCGGGTTCGCGAAGGCGGGTCGACTGATGGACCTGCTGGAGAGCAGGGGTATTGTCGGCCCCAGCGAGGGTTCCAAGGCGCGGGACGTCCTCAAGCGGCCCGATGACCTCAATGAGGTACTGACCTCACTGCGGGGCGGGTAGCGGGACCGATTTCGGGCGCGCCCCGGGGCCGGATCGCGGGCGTTTGACCTCAAGGCTCATTACCTTAAGCGACTATTTCAGTTCACTGGGTAAAGAAAAGTCCAGGACGAGATCTTCCCGGAGGCGCATGGTGAGCATCGGTGACACATTGGCGGAGGCGCGCCGTCAGGCCGGTCTCACCATCGCGCAGGTGAGCCAGCAGACCCGGATCAGGGAGCCGATCGTGCGCGCCATCGAGCAGGACGACTTCTCCCCGTGCGGCGGTGACTTCTACGCCCGCGGTCACGTCCGGTCTATCGCCGAGGCGGTCGGCGCGGACCCGGCACCCCTGATCAGGGAGTACGACGAGGAACACGGCGCGCCCGGCGGAATGCGCGCGGCCCAGGTCTTCTCCCCGGTCACGCCGATCAAGATCCGCGAGCCGCGGAACCTGCACCTCGGCCGGGTGCTCGCGGCGGCGGTGCTCGCGGCGGTCGGCGTCGGCGCCTATCACTTCGCCACGGCGGACGGGGGGCGGCCGCCGGCGGCCGCGGCCGCCACGGTCCGCCCGTCCGTGACGACGCACCCGGAGGCCGCGCGCAAGCCCGTGCCCGTCGTGCACAGGGCGGTCGTCCCCAAGGACATCGCCGTCATCAAGCTGACCGCCAACTCCGACTGCTGGGTCGGCTTCAACAGCCCGACCGGCCAGTCCCTCTACCAGGGCACGATCCTGGCCGGGCAGAGCATGACCTGGACGGAGCGGCACCCGGTGTCCATGGTGATCGGCAACCCGCCCGGCGTCTCGCTGACCGTCAACGGCAGGCCCGAGCGGATGAACACGGTCCAGGTCGTCACGCTGACCATCAACCCGCTCGCCGCGACCCCGGTCACCGTTGGCTAACGGTATGGGGAGTGGCCCGCGGAGCAGGGGCGGTGACCTGATGGTGCCGCGCGATCACGTACCCTCTGTTCGTGTCTAATTCCCGTACCGTGAGCCTGGTTACGCTCGGTTGCGCGCGCAACGAGGTCGACTCCGAGGAGCTCGCCGCGCGCCTTGCCGCTGGTGGCTGGGCATTGCGGGGCGAAGGAGAAGACGCCGACGTCGTCCTCGTCAACACGTGCGGCTTCATCGACGCGGCCAAGCAGGAGTCCATCGACGCCGTCCTGGCCGCCGGCGCCTCGGGGGCCCGGGTCGCCGCCGTCGGCTGCCTCGCCGAGCGCTACGGCGCCGACCTCGCCGCGTCCTTCGACGAGGCGGACGAAGACGATGACGACCCCGTCAACGTCCAGGTCCTCGGCTTCGACGACTACGCCGACATCGCCGCCCGGCTCGACGACGTGCTCGCGGGCAACAAGCGGCCCGCGCACGTGGCCAGGGACCGGCGCACGCTGCTGCCGGTGAGCCCGGTCAGCCGCCAGGAAGCGCGCGGCGGCCCCGTAACTGGCAGCACGGTGGACCTCAGCGACCTGCCGCCCGGCGTCGCGCCTGCCTCCGGGCCGCCCGTGTTCAGCGATACCGTCCTGCGCAGGCGGCTCAGCGGCGGCGTGGTGGCCCCGCTGAAGATCGCCTCCGGCTGCGACCGGCGCTGCTCGTTCTGCGCGATCCCGTCCTTCCGCGGCTCGTTCGTCTCGCGGCGGCCGCACGAGCTGATCAAGGAGGCCGCCTGGCTCGGCGGCGACGGCGTGCGCGAACTGGTGCTGGTCAGCGAGAACTCGACCTCCTACGGCAAGGACCTCGGCGACCTGCGCCTGCTCGAGACCGTGCTGCCCGAACTGGCCAAGGCCGAGGGCATCGTGCGCGTCCGGGTCAGCTACCTCCAGCCGGCCGAGGTGCGGCCGGGCCTGATCGAGGCGATCGCCTCGACGCCGGGCGTGGCTCCCTACTTCGACCTGTCGTTCCAGCACGCGAGCGGCCCGGTGCTCCGCCGGATGCGCCGGTTCGGCGACCGGGCGCGGTTCATCGACCTGATCGAGCGGATCAGGCGGCTCGCCCCGGACGCCGGCGTGCGGTCCAACTTCATCGTCGGCTTCCCCGGGGAGACCGCCGAGGACCTGCGGGAGCTTGAGCTGTTCCTGACGCAGGCCCGGCTCGACGCGATCGGGGTCTTCGGCTACTCCGACGAGGACGGCACCGAGGCGGCCGGCTTCGCCGGGCAGGACAAGCTGCCCCAGGAGGAAGTCGACCGGCGCAACCGCGAGTTCCACGACCTCGCCGACGAACTGATGGCGCAGCGCGCGGAGGAGCGGATCGGCGAACTGGTCGAGGTGCTCATCGAGGAGGAGGCCGGCGACGGCGGATATGAAGGCCGGGCCGCGCACCAGGGACCCGATGACGGGTCCACGACGGTGTTCGCCGGCCGGCCGCTCGCCCCCGGCGACCTGGTGACCGCCCGCGTGGTGGAGTCGCTCGGCGCCGACCTGGTCGCCCGCGCTTGATCGGGTTACCGTGAACGACGTCCAGGGGTCGCCGCCGCCGGCGGGCATCGTCAACATCGCCAACGTGCTGACGGTGGTGCGGATCTTTCTCGTTCCCGTCTTCGTGTTCTGCCTGGTCCACGACGGCACGGCCTGGCGGCTCGGCGCGCTCGCCGCGTTCGGCGGCGCGTCGTTCACGGACTTCCTGGACGGGCAGCTAGCGCGCAAGCGCGGGCTGGTCACCGACTTCGGGAAGATCGCGGACCCGATCGCGGACAAGGCGCTCACCGGCGCGGCGCTGATCACCCTGTCGGTTCTGGGGGAACTGCCCGGCTGGGTGACCGGGCTGATCCTGTTCCGCGAGCTCGGCATCACCGCGCTGCGCTTCGCCGTGATCAGGCGCGGGGTCATCGCCGCGAGCCAGGGCGGCAAGCTGAAGACGATGCTCCAGATCATCGCGATCTGCCTCTACGTGGCGCCCGTCACGCTCGGCGCTTACGCGGTCGTCAAGGAGGTTGTCATGGGCGCGGCGCTCGTGGTAACGCTTGTGACCGGAGTGGATTACGTCATCCGGGCGGCCCGCATGGGCAAGCCGTCGCCGGACGATTCCCCGCAGTCGGCGCAGTCAGGGCCCGCGCAGTCAGGGCCCGCGCAGACGGAGCGCAGCAAGCGGGGCGGGTAGGCCGGCCGGGTAGGCGGGAAGCGGGACGGCGGCGTGGAACACCGGCCCGTTCGGAATGATCGTGATGAGCGGCCCGGGCGAACCCGCGGCCGCGCTGCCGGCCTGGAGGGGACGCGATGGCAGAAGGCGTGGCGGGAGACGCGGCGCGCGAACTGGCCGCGGAGATCATCGCGCGGCTGACCGAGGCCGGGGACACCGTGGCCACCGCCGAGTCGCTCACGGGGGGCCTCGTCGCCGCCGCCCTCACCGACGTCCCGGGGTCCTCCAACGCCTTCCGCGGCGGCGTGATCGCCTACGCGACCGAGCTCAAGGCCCAGGCGCTCGGCGTGGACGTGGACATGCTCAAGCGGCATGGCCCCGTCTACGCCCCGGTGGCCGCCGCGATGGCCGAGGGCGTCCGAAGCCGGCTCGGCGCCACGATCGGCATCTCCACCACGGGCGTGGCGGGTCCCGGCCCCGCGGACGGCCACCCGGCTGGCACCGTGCACGTCGCCGTCAGCCTGGTCGGAGACACCGTGGTGCGGACGATGGCCCTGCCGGGAAACCGGGACGAGGTACGTAGACTGGCGGTGGAACGGGTACTTGGTTTGCTACTAGGCCGTCTCAGGGAAGAGTGTCCGTGATTACAGCGTTACGTTGGTAGCGAACACGGCCGGTAGTGGCCTCGCGGTTTTACCGTACCGGCAGGTACGGTGGAGCTAGGGATGGTCGCGATCCGGTAACTTCGCAGTAAGCCCGGCAAGCGGTTGCGCATGAGGAAGGGAGTGCGACGATGGTGCTGCTTCGTCAACTGCTCGGCGACGTGCTGCGTCGGCTGCGCATCAGGCAGGGTCGCACGCTGCGCGAGGTCTCCGCATCGGCGCGGGTGTCGCTCGGTTACCTGTCTGAGGTGGAGCGCGGGCGCAAGGAGGCCTCCTCCGAGCTGCTGGCGGCGATCTGCGCTGCCCTGGACACGCCGCTATCCCAGGTCTTCCGCGAGGTCTCCGACAACTTCGCGCTGGCGGAACTGCAGAACGAGCCGGTGCTGACCGGCGCCCTGCGCGAGCCCGGCCTGCGCATCCCCGCCGAGCGGCTCCCGGTGGAGCGGGCGGTCGTCGAGGTCCCCGAGGGGGCCGGCTCGCTGGACGACGACCTGGACGACGGCCTCGACGGCCTCGACAAGATCCCGACCCCGGTAGGCGTCTGAAAGCGGCAAAAAGCCCAAAAGCGACGGAAGGCGGCGCGGATTGCGCCGCCTTCCCCCGTTCCCGGCCTTACGGATCGCTTACGCCTACCCCGGCGGTTTCTCGCTGTCGCGCGCGCCTACACCCAGGCCTGGGGGCTGTCGGTGAGGACGGCGACCGCCGGGGGCAGTTCGCCGGACACGATGTCCGCGAGCGTCACGGTCTCGAGCACGGCCCGCTCGTTCGCCCGCAGCGCGATCCATACCCGCTGCAGCGGTTCGGCGGCCCCCGGGTAGGTCACGTTCTCCGGCCGCTCGCCGCGCACGCCGAGAAGCTGGCCGTCGACCGCCCGGATGATGTCCGCGAGCGAGATCTGCGACGCGGGCCTGGCCAGCCAGAAGCCGCCGTCCGGCCCGCGCTGGCTGCGCACGATCTGGCTGCGCCGCAGGTGGGTGAGGATCGTTTCGAGGAACTTGCCGGGGATGTGCTGCGCCGCGGCGAGCTGCTCGGCCGTGACGTGGCCATCGTGCGCCGCCGCCAGCTCGATGGCGGCGCGCAGCGCGTAGTCGGCGCGGGCAGACAGTCGCATGCCGCCATTATGCAGCTTTCCGATCGGCATACTGACATTGGGCGGGGTTAGCGCTAAGCTGCAATCGTTTGCAAATTTGCTGTGCGGCACCATGCGGCCCGTAGGCACCGTGCCGTTAGCGTCGTACGCAAGGATACCTGTGTAAAGTCCGCATACCTGGGCTCAGGGCTCAGGCTCAGGAAGGGGTGTCAGTGCCCGCCGCGCACGAGGTCTACGTCGAACTGACGGTCAACGGCGAGCCGCGCGCCGCCACCGTCCCGGCTCGTACCCTTCTCGTCCACTTCCTCCGCGACCGCCTGCGCCTCACCGGCACCCACGTGGGCTGCGACACCACCCAGTGCGGCGCCTGCACGGTCGCCCTCGACGGCGTCGCGGTGAAGTCCTGCACGCTCCTCGCGGCCCAGGCCGACGGGCACGAGGTCACCACGATCGAGGGCCTGGCCGATCCCGGCGCCGGGTCGCTGCACCCCATCCAGCAGGCCTTCCAGGACGAGCACGGCCTGCAGTGCGGCTACTGCACCCCGGGCATGGTGATGGCCGTCCGCCAGCTCATCGAGGACCAGCCCGACCCGACGCAGGACCAGGTCAGGCATGCCCTGGACGGCAACATCTGCCGCTGCACGGGGTACCAGAACATCGTCGCCGCCGCGCTGAGCGCCGCCCGCTCCATGCGGGACGGCGCCGCCCGCGCCGGGGGCACCGACTCCGCCGCGGATCCCGCGGGCGGGCGAGAGGGGTAACGGCGCCACGATGTTTCCCACAGACTTCCGCTACGTGCGCGCGCGGTCCCTGGACGAGGCGCTCGACCTGCTCGACGAGGCCGCGGCTGCGGGCGACGAGGCCAAGCTCATCGCCGGCGGCCAGTCGCTGCTCCCGATGATGAAGCTCCGCCTCGCCGCCCCGCAGGTCCTCATCGACATCGCGGGCCTCCCGGAGCTCAGCGGCGGGGGGTGGTACGGGCCGGTCGCTGGCGGCCACCTCAGCTACACCATCGGCGCCCTGCGCACCTACCGGGAACTCGGTCGCGACACCCTGCTCGCCGGCGGACTGGTCCGCGGCCGCGACGAGAGCGCGCCACCGCACCAGGCCGAAGGGATCCCGGCTGTCACGGACGCCCTCGCGGTCCTTGCCGACCCTCAGGTCCGCGCCCGGGGCACGATCGGCGGCGCGGTCGCGCACGGCGACCCGGCCGCCGACCTTCCGGCGGTGCTGCTCGCCCTGGACGCCGAGGTCGTGATCGCCGGCCGGCCGGGCAGGCACGAGCACAAACCGGGCCCGCCGCACCACCTGCCGCGGGCACCGCGCCCCGGTGAGGAGCCCTCGAACGTCGAAAGGCGGACGATGCTCCTCGACGACTTCCTCCAGGGCATCTACGCCACCGACCTGGCCGAAGACGAGATCATCACCCACGTCAAGATCACCGCCCAGGGCGGCCGGGCCAGCGCCTACGAGAAGTTCCCGCACCCGGCGAGCCACCTTCCGCTGGCGGGCGTCGCGGTGGCCCTGACGTTCGCGTCGGGCACGCTGACCGACTCCGGCGGCCGCGTCACCTCGCTCAGCGACGGCAGCATCGCCAGCGCCGCGATCGCCGTCACGGGAATCGCCACGCGCCCGTACCGGGCCCGCGCGGCCGAGGCCGTCCTCAAGGGCGCCTTCCCCGCCCCGGACGTCCTCGCGGCGGCCGCCGCGCAGGTCGCGCGGGCCGGCGACGGCACGGAACTGAGCCTTCTCGGCGATCAGCACGCCAGCGCGCCGTACCGCGCCCACCTGGCCGAGGTCCTCGCTGGCCGGGCCCTGGCCAGGGCCCTCGCCCGCGCGGAGTCCGCGTGACGACCCCGGCCGCCGGCCGCGCGGCGCCCGTCAGCATTCGCACGCAGGAAAGGCGGTACCCGTGAGCCTTATCGGGCAGTCGCTCACCCGCCGGGAGGACCCGCCGCTGCTGACCGGCCGCGGCCGGTACGTCGACGACACCGAACCGGACGGCACGCTGCACGCCTTCGTCGTGCGCAGCCCGCTGGCGCACGCGCGCATCACGGGCATCGACGTCACCGAGGCCCGCGCGGCCCCCGGCGTGGTCGCCGTCTACACCGCGCCGGACCTGGCCCGGCTCGGCGTCGGCCCGCTCCCCGGCGGCGAGGGCGTCCCGCCGGGCGGGCTGCAGCCCGGCCACCCGGTGCTGGCCGCGGGCAAGGTGCTGTGGGCAGGGCAGCCGGTGGTCCTCGTCGTCGCGGAGACCAAGGAACAGGCCGCCGACGCCGCCGAGTACGTCGCCATCGACTACGACGACCTGCCGGCGGTCACCACCGCGCTGGACGCCGCGGCGGACGGCGCGCCGCTGCTGCACGAGGACGCGGGCACCAACGTCGCCTTCCGCAAGCGCCTTGTCCACGGCGACGCGGCCCGCGCCTTCGCCGTCGCCGCCTACACGGTCAGCCAGCGGATGACCAGCCAGCGCATCGCCCCGGTGGCGCTGGAGCCGCGCGGCGTCCTGGCGTATCCCGAGGCCGGCGGCCGGCTGGTGATCCAGCTCACCACCCAGCGCCCGCACGGCTCGCGGAACTGGCTGTCGAAGATCCTCGGCATCCCCGTCGAGTCGATGCGCGTCACCGCGGGCGACGTGGGCGGCGGGTTCGGCGCGAAGGGCCCGCTCTACCCCGACCAGGTGGCCGCGATCGCCGCCGCGCGGGACCTGGGCCGGCCGGTGAAGTGGATCGAGGAGCGCTCCGAGTCGTTCACCGCGACCTGCCACGGCCGCGACCAGGTCGCGGACCTGGAGCTCGCCGCGGACGCGGACGGCACGATCACCGCGATGCGCGGCACGGTCACCGCGAGCATGGGCGCCTACTACACGCCGAACGGCCCGGGGACGCTGCTCGGCCGCCTCGGCCCGATGCTGCCGCAGGCCTACCAGTTCCGCCACTTCGACGTGGAACTGGTCGGCGTCTTCGCGAACACCACCCCGATCGGGCCCTACCGCGGCGCGGGCCGGCCGGAGGGTGCCTTCTTCACCGAGCGGCTGGTGGACCTGCTGGCCAGGGAGATGGGGGCGGACCCGGCGCAGCTGCGCCGCCGCAACTTCATCCCGGCCACCGCCTTCCCCTACACGACGGTCACCGGCCTCACCTACGAGTCGGGCGACTATCACGCGGGACTGGACCTGCTGCTGGAGAAGTTCGGCTCCGGTCCTGCCGAACGGGCCCGGGCTCCGCGCGACGGGCAACTGCTCGGCCGGGGCATCGCGACGTTCGTGGAGCCCGGCGGGATCGTCCCCCGCGCGCCGGGGCCGGACGGCACGATCGGCGACCAGGCCACGGTCACCATCGGCCCCGACGGCAAGGTCACGGTCGCCGTCGGCACCAGCGGTCACGGCCAGGGCCACGAGACCGCCTTCGCCCAGCTCGCCGCCGACCTGCTCGGCGTCCCCTACGACGACGTGACCGTGACGTTCGGCGACACCGACACGGCCCCGTTCGGCTACGGCACGTTCGGCTCGCGGTCGCTGTCGGCGGGCGGCACCGCGATCCACGGCGCCTGCCAGGCGGCCCTGGAGGCCGCCCGCCGGGTCGACGCGCCGATGCCGGTCGCCGAGGCGGCGGCCCGGCTCGGCGGCATCACGGCCAGCGGGTCGTCGGGAGCCCCGCCGGAGACCTACTCCTCGGGCGCGTACGGCTGCGAGGTCGCCGTCGACCCGGACACCGGCCTGGTCACGCTGCTGCGCGTGGTGGCGGTGGACGACTGCGGCAACCTGGTCAACCCGCTCCTCGTCGAGGGCCAGGTGCACGG
>DAHWEX010000403.1 GCA_027326205.1 Actinomycetota bacterium | reverse complement strand
TGCACTGCGCGACGTCGGCCGCGGCCGCGGCCGACAACGGCCTGTTCTACGACCAGTGCGCCGTGCGCGAGCCAAGTCAGGCGGCCACCTCGGAACTCGCCGAACTGCTATGGAAGCGCAGCGCGGAATGGACCGGCCTGGGCTGACGCGGTCCCGCTCCTGCCCGCCGCCGCCTTGACCAGCCCGGCGGCCCCGGCCGCCCGCGGCTACCGCCTGGGGTACGGCGTGTGCCACGCTGGGAGCATGGACCTTCCGGTGATGCCTCCGGTCGCGCCGATGCTGGCCAAGGCGGTGCCCGCCATCCCGGCCGGAGACTACGTCTTCGAGCCGAAGTGGGACGGGTTCCGGTCGATCGTGTTCCGCGACGGCGCCGAGGTGGAGATCGGCTCGCGGAACGAGCGTCCGATGACCCGCTACTTCCCCGAACTGGTCGAGGCCATCCAGGCCGAACTGCCGCCGCGGTGCGTGATCGACGGGGAGATCGTGCTGCCGGACTTCGCGGCGGGACGGCTCGACTTCGAGGCACTGCAACTGCGGCTGCACCCGGCGGCGAGCCGGGTCCGGCTGCTCGCCGCGCGGACGCCCGCGCACTTCGTCGCGTTCGACCTGCTGGCACTCGGCTCCGACGACTACACGCGGCGCCCGTTCGCCGAGCGGCGGGCCGCGCTCGAAGCGGCGCTGGCTTCGGCCCGCCCGCCCGTCCACCTCACGCCGGCGACGACTGACCGCGCGGTCGCGGAGGCGTGTTTCACCCGGTTCGAGGGCGCGGGCCTCGACGGCATCGTCGCCAAGTCGCCCGGCGGGCGGTACGAGCCGGACAAGCGGGTCATGTTCAAGATCAAGCACGAGCGCACCGCCGACTGCGTGGTGGCGGGCTACCGGCCGCACAAGACGGGCGACGACGCGATCGGCTCGCTGCTGCTCGGCCTCTACCGGGACTCCGGTGAACTCGCGAGCGTCGGGGTGATCGGCGCGTTCCCGATGGCGACCCGGCGCGAGCTGCGGGCCGAGCTGGCCCCGCTGATCACCACGTTCGACGGGCACCCGTGGAACTGGGCCGGCCACGCCGGCGCCGGCGCCGGTCTCGGCGTGCGGACGCCGCGCAGCGCCGAGTACAGCCGGTGGAACGCGGGCAAGGACCTGTCGTTCGTCCCGCTGCGCCCGGAGCGCGTGGTGGAGGTCCGTTACGATCACCTGGAAGGCTCGCGCTTCCGGCATACGGCGCAATTCGCCCGGTGGCGCCCCGACCGCTCGCCCGCTTCCTGCACGTTCGGGCAGCTCGAAGAGCCTCCTTCCTACAGCTTGTCGGACATCCTGGGAAAAGAATCGAAGTCAGCGTCCTAATCCCGAACGGAAGCGTGCTTCGCCGATGGCGTCCCCTAAAACTGTGATCGAGGTGGCGGGCCGGGAGGTCGCGGTCTCCAACCCGCAGAAGGTGTACTTCCCGCGGACCGGGCACACCAAGCTGGACCTCGTCCGCTACTACCTGGCGGTCGCCGACGGCGCGCTGCGCGGGGTGGCCGGCCGGCCGATGGCGCTCAAGCGGTTCGTGAACGGCGCGGAGGAGGAGCCGTTCTTCCAGAAGCGCGCCCCCGCTTCCCGCCCGTCCTGGATCGAGACCGCCGAACTGCGCTTCCCGTCCGGCCGGAGCGCCGACGAGGTCGTGCTGCGGGACGCCGCCGGCCTTGCCTGGGTCGTCAACCTCGGGTGCATCGACCTCAACCCGCACCCGGTGCTGGCCGCCGACCTGGACCACCCCGACGAGCTCCGGGTGGACCTGGACCCGGTGCCCGGCGTGCCGTGGCCGCAGATCCTGTCGGTGGCGCTGGTCGCGCGGTCCGTGCTGTCGGACTTCGGGCTGACCGGCTGGGCGAAGACCTCCGGCTCGCGCGGCATGCACGTCTACGCGCGGATCGTCCCGTCGGCGTCGTTCACCGACGTGCGCCGGGCGGCGGTGGCGGTGGCGCGCGAGATCGAGCGCCGGGTCCCGGACCTGGCCACCTCGAAGTGGTGGAAGGAGGAGCGGCACGGCGTCTTCGTCGACTACAACCAGAACGCGAAGGACCGCACGGTCGCGTCGGCGTACTCGGTCCGCCCGTTGCCGGACGCCCGCGTCTCGACGCCGCTGACCTGGGACGAGGTCCCCGACGCGGACCCGGCGGCGTTCACCATCGACACGGTACCTGCCCGCTTCGCGCAGATCGGCGACCCCTGGGCGGGCATCGACGACGCCGCCGGCTCGCTGGACGCCCTGCTCGCGCAGGCGGACCGCGACGAGGCGGCCGGCCTGCCCGACGCCCCGTGGCCACCGCACTACGAGAAGCAGGAAGGAGAGGCGGCCCGCGTCCAGCCAAGCAAGCGCCGCGCGGCGGGCGGCCCGGCTTCCGCTTCCCGTTCCCGCGCGGGCTCCGGGCCGGCCGGGGAGAGCGGCGCGGGCGCGGCGGGCGGCCCGGCCGGCCGCCGCAAGCCGGCGAAGCCGCTCATCGAGATCGCCCGCGCGAAGACCAAGGCCGAGGCCATGGCGGGACTGGACCGCTGGAAGGCGCGCCATCAGGAGGTCTGGCCGCTCCTCGAACCAGCCGACGTCCTGGTGGACTCGATGCGGGGCCGCTCGTCCACGTGGACGAGAATCCGCGTCAACCTGGAGCACGTCCCCGAGGGCCAGCGCCCGGCCCAGGAACCGCTCGAGGTCGACTACGACCCCTGGGCCGGCTTCTCCGGAGAGCGGCCGCCGCGCCAGGCGGACCAGTAGCCGGCGACCGCGGTCCCGGGTTGAGCGCTTCGCGCCTGATGCTGTTATCCCCCAGCATGGCGGACCGGCGGACGGCGGATAGCCCTCCTGACGATCCGCTACCGCGAGCGCGCCGCGGCCGCTGCCAGGTCAGGGCCAGGGCTGAGGCCCGCACGTCCGGGGTCAGGAGCGCTGGGCCGCCGGGCGAAGCCGCGAACCGTTCGGGATGGGCTTGGATTTGACTTGCCTTTCACGGCGTGAAACACGACGTGACAAATCGTCATGTCGCTGTAACGCGCGGCGCGACCCGTGAGGTTATTGTGCTGGCATGCTGATCTCCCCGCACGAGCAGGAGCGGCTCCTCATCCACGTGGCGGCCGGGCTGGCCAGGGAGCGCCGGGGCCGCGGGCTGAAGCTGAACTATCCCGAGGCGGTCGCGCTGATCACGTCCTTCCTGCTGGAGGGGGCGCGCGACGGGCGGACCGTCGTCGAGCTGATGACCGCCGGGCGGACCGTGCTGACCAGGGACGACGTAATGGAGGGGGTGCCGGAGATGCTGACCGAGGTCCACGTCGAGGCGACCTTCCCCGACGGGACCAAGCTCGTCACCGTACACGAGCCGATCCCGTGATCCCGGGCGAGATCCTGCCCGGCGCGGGGCCCGTCACGCTCAACGCGGGACGGCCGTCGCGGGTCATCCTGGTGCTCAACACCGGGGACCGGCCGGTCCAGGTCGGGTCGCACTTTCACTTCGCGCAGGCCAACGCGGCGCTGCGGTTCAACCGGGACGTCGCGTGGGGCCACCGGCTGAGCATCCCGGCCGGCACCGCCGTCCGGTTCGAGCCGGGGGTGGAGCGCCAGGTCTCCCTGGTGCCGCTCGGGGGCCGGCGCGTGGTGCCCGGGCTGCAGGCCGGCGGCCCGTGGCCGGCGGAAGTCAAGGAGCTCGACGGGCCGGACCAGGCGGAGGACGAGACGTGAGCGAGCTGGACCGGTCGCGGTACGCGCTGCTGTACGGGCCGACCGCGGGAGACCGGATCAGGCTGGCCGACACCTCGCTGCTCATCGAGGTCGAGCGGGACCTGTGCGCGGGCGGGGACGAGGCGGTCTTCGGCGGGGGGAAGGTGATCCGCGAGTCGATGGGGCAGGCGGTCGCCACCCGGGCGGAGGGGACGCCCGACCTGGTGATCACCGGTGCGGTGATCCTCGACCACTGGGGCATCGTCAAGGCCGACGTCGGCGTGCGCGACGGCCGGATCGTCGCGATCGGGAAGGCCGGGAACCCGGACATCATGGACGGGGTGCACCCGGACCTCGTCATCGGGCCGTCCACGGAGATCCTGGCCGGGAACGGGCTGATCCTGACGGCCGGCGGCATCGACTGCCACGTGCACCTGATCTCGCCCACCCAGCTGCCCGAGGCCCTCGGCAGCGGGATCACCACGCTGATCGGCGGCGGGACCGGGCCCGCCGAGGGGACCAAGGCGACCACGGTCACCCCCGGGGCGTGGCACCTGGCCCGGATGCTCGAGGCCACCGACGCCTGGCCGGTGAACGTCGTGCTGCTCGGCAAGGGGAACACGGTGTCCGCCGAGGCGCTGTGGGAGCAGCTGCGGGCCGGGGCGGCCGGGTTCAAGCTGCACGAGGACTGGGGCACGACACCCGCCGCGATCGACGCGTGCCTGTCGGTGGCCTCGTCGGCCGGGGTGATGACCGCCATTCACACCGACACGCTGAACGAGGCCGGGTTCGTCGAGGACACGCTGCGCGCCATCGGCGGCCGGTCGATTCACGCGTACCACACCGAGGGCGCCGGGGGCGGGCACGCGCCGGACATCATCACGGTGGCGTCCGCGGCGAACGTGCTGCCCTCGTCGACCAACCCGACGCGGCCGCACACGGTCAACACGGTGGACGAGCACCTCGACATGCTGATGGTCTGCCATCACCTGAACCCCGCCGTGCCGGAGGACCTGGCGTTCGCCGAGTCGCGGATCCGGCCCTCGACGATCGCGGCGGAGGACATCCTGCACGACATGGGGGCGATCTCCATGATCGGCTCGGACTCGCAGGCGATGGGGCGGATCGGCGAGGTCGTGCTGCGCACCTGGCAGACGGCGCACGTGATGAAAGCGCGGCGGGGCGCGCTGGCCGGGTACGGCAGCGTGGCGGCGGAGGCCGGGGGCGCGTCGGGGGCGGACAACGCGCGGGCTCGGCGGTACCTCGCGAAATATACGATATGTCCGGCTATCGCCCACGGGCTCGAGGCCCACGTCGGGTCCGTTGAGCCCGGGAAGCTGGCGGACCTGGTGCTGTGGCACCCGGCGTTCTTCGGCGTCCGGCCGCACGTCGTGCTCAAGGGCGGGTTCATCGCCTGGGCCGCGATGGGCGACGCCAACGCCTCCATCCCCACGCCGCAGCCGGTGCTGCCCCGTCCGATGTGGGGCGCCTACGGGCGGGTGCCCGCGGCGACGTCGCTGTCGTTCGTCTCCCCCGCCGCGCTCGAGGCGGGGCTGGCGGACCGCCTCGGCCTCGCCCGCGCGCTCGTGCCGGTTTCGGACGCCGCGAGACGCGGCAAGGCCGACATGGTGAACAACGACGCCCTGCCCGACATCCGGGTCGACCCGGACACGTTCACCGTCCGGATCGACGGCGAGGTCGTCGAGGCCGCCCCCGCGGCGGAGCTCCCGATGGCCCAGCGCTACTTCCTGTTCTAGCGATGACCGGATTCCAGCGCCCTCCTGCCCGATCCGGGCGCTTCGCCGTCCGGGCGGACGCCTCACTTCCTGTCCGCTCGGCCGCAAGCCGCGACTTCCTATCGGTTGCGACCATTTCAGCGTCCCTTCTGACCTGGTTTGCGGCACCGGAACTGATAGAAAGTCGAGTTGACCGGCGCCAAGAGATAGCAAGTCGCGGGGGCGGGCGGTGAGCGTCGCGGCGCTGCTGCTTGGGGACTCGCGGTTTCCGGCCGGGGGGCATGCGCACTCGGGGGGCGTTGAGCCTGCCGTGACGGCGGGAACCGTGCGCGACCTGGAGACGCTGGAGGCGTTCCTGCGCGGGCGGTTGCGGACCGCCGGGCTGGTGGCGGCCGGGATCGCGGCCTGTGCCTGCGAGCGGGCCGCGTCCGTTTCCGGCGGCCCGTTCTGGGATGACCTGGACGCTGAGGCCGACGCCCGGACCCCCTCTCCCGCGCAGCGGGAGGCCTCGCGGCGGCAGGGACGGGCGCTACTGCGCGCGGCGCGAGTCGCCTGGCCGGAGGCGACGGGGCTGCTGGCTATCGCCGCCGCAGTCCGGGCCAGGCCCGGCGAGGCCGGCCCGGGTAGCGGGCGGGTGACCAGCGACGCGGCGCGGGGGGAGTACCGGGGCGGCCCGCACCATGCCATCGTGCTTGGCGCCGCTGCCGCCGCCGCGGGGGCCGGACCCGGTGCGGCCGCGCGGATCGCCGCCTATCAGGCCGTCGCCGGCCCGGTGAGCGCGGCGGTGCGACTGCTTGCCCTCGACCCGATGCGGGCCACCGGGGTCCTTGCCCGGCTGACCCGGGAGATCGACGAGGTCGCCGAGCGCGGAGCCGCCTTCGCGGGTGGCCCGCCCGGCGACCTGCCCTGCGCGTCCGCCCCGGCCCTTGACCTGCTAGCCGAAGCACACATCAGAGCGGAGGTGCGTCTGTTTGAGTCCTGAACGCGCGCACGAGCACGAGCACGAGCACGAGCACGGGCACGACCACGGGTACGGCCCGCACGACCACACCGCCGATCATCACCCGGCGCCGCCGCGCACCGGGCGGGCGCTGCGGGTCGGCATCGGCGGCCCGGTCGGATCCGGCAAGACCGCGCTGGTCGCGGCGCTGTGCCGGGCGCTGCGGGCGGACCTGGAGCTGGCCGTGGTGACCAACGACATCTACACCACCGAGGACGCGGACTTCCTGCGCAAGGCCGGGGTGCTCGACCTGGACCGGATTACCCCGGTGCGGACCGGCTGCTGCCCGCACACCGCGATCCGTGACGACATCGCGGCGAACCTGGACGCGGTGGAGGACCTCGAGGACCGGTTCGGGCCGCTTGACCTGGTCCTCGTGGAGAGCGGCGGCGACAACCTCACCGCCACGTTCTCCCAGGGACTCGCCGACGTGCAGATCTTCGTGCTGGACGTGTCCGGCGGCGACAAGGTCCCGCGCAAGGGCGGGCCCGGGGTCACCTTCTCCGACCTGCTGGTGATCAACAAGACCGACCTCGCGCCGATGGTCGGCGCGTCGCTGGCGGTGATGGAGCGGGACGCGGCGACCGTCCGCGAGGGCCGGCCGGTGCTCTTCACCTCGCTGCGCGGCGACCCCCTGGCCACCGAGGTCGCCGCCTGGGTGCGGGCCGCCGTCGCCGGCACCGCCAGGCTGTAGCCCGCGCCCCGTGACGGTAGCAGCGCCCTGCGGGCGGAACCTGGTTGCCGCGTCGGCGTCGGTTGAGGCGGTGGCCGGGCCGGACGGGACGACGCGGCTGCCCGTGCTCGCCTCACAGGTGCCGCTGGTGCTGCGGCGGACGCCCGACGCCGTCTACCTCGTCGGCGGGGCGGCCGGGCCGCTCGGCGGGGACTCGCTCTCGCTGAGTATCGCCGTGGGCGCGGGTGCTCGCCTGCGGGTGCGGACCGCGGCCGCGTCGATCGCGCTGCCCGGGCTCGACGGGCTTGAGTCGGTGCTGCGGCTGTCGGTCTCGGTCGCGGAAGGCGGGCGGCTTGAGTACCTGCCGGAGCCGGTCGTGGTCGCGCGGGCGGCACGCCACGCGACCCTCGTGTCGGTCACGCTCGCGGCCGGCGCCTCGCTCCTGCTGCGGGACGAGGTGCTGCTCGGGCGGCACGGCGAGGCCGGCGGGTCGGCGCGGACGGAACTGCGGGTGACCTACGCGGGCCGGCCACTGCTGCGCCACTCGCTCGCGGTCTGCGGCACCGACCCGGCGAGCCTGGGCCCGGCGGTGCTGGCCGGCCACCGGGCGGCCGGCACCCTGCTCGCCGTGAACGAGTCGGCGGCGGGACGGGGCGGGGAGCCCGGTGCGCCGACGGCCGGTGCGGCTGCCGCCCCAGTGGGCGCCCCGGTGGCCGCCGCGCGTGCCATGCCCGAGGTCGCCGTGCTGCCGCTGGCCGGTCCCGGCGTGCTGGTGACGGCGCTGGCCCACGACGCCGTGAGCCTGCGCCGGCGCCTGGCGTTGCCCTAGAACCGGGCCTGCGGCTCGCGCGGCCGGGGTCAGGCCGGGATGGTGGCGTACGTGGTGGTGCTGGGGAGGCCGACCGGGCCCGGGCGCAGGCGGAGGAGGCGGCCGGCCAGCGGCTGGTCCTTGAGCTCCGCCTCGGACAGGCCGGCCCGCGCGGTGGTCACGTAGAGGTCGGTCATGCCGGGGCCGCCGAACGCGCAGCTCGTGGGCTGGGACACGGGGACCTCGACCACCGCGTCCGCGGTGCCGTCCGGGGCGAGCCTGCGCAGCACGCCACCGCCCCAGATCGCGACCCAGACGCAGCCGTCGGCGTCGACGGTGAGGCCGTCGGGGACGCCGTCGAACGCGGACAGGTCGGCGAAGACCCGGCGGCCCGCGGCCTGGCCGGTCGCGGGGTCGTAGTCGAACACGTCGACCCGCTTAGTCGGGGAGTCGGCGTAGTACAGCCGGGTGCCGTCCGGGGACCAGCCGAGGCCGTTGGACACCGTGACGCCGTTAACGACCGCGTTCAGCGTGCCCGCGCCGTCGAGCCGGTACAGGCTGCCGAGCGGCTGCGACTCGCCGGTGTGCATGGAGCCGACCCAGACCCGGCCCGCCGGGTCCACGCCGGCGTCGTTGAACCGGACCGCTTCGCGGGCGGGGACCTCGGCGATGACCCGGGTGATCCACTGGCCGCCCCGCTCGGCGGGCAGGTGCAGCGCCAGCCTGTTCCCGCCGGCGGTGAGGATCCCCCCGCCGACGGCCGGGAAGGCCGCCGACACCGCGCCGAGGTCCAGGGTGACGGTGTCGCTCGACGGGAAGTAGGTGCGGTGCAGCAGGCCGTTCGGGATGTCCACCCACAGCAGGCAGTCGTCTTCCGGCACCCAGTACGGGCCCTCGCCGAGCATGGCCGTGACCTCGGCAACCGGCTCGGCTACCGCACCTGCGCGCACACCAGTCACTTGCGTCTCCCTGTTAAGCCTGATCCCTGGACAGACATTAACCAACGTCTACCCGCTCGCGGGTGGCAATCATCGCCCTCGGCCCGGCTCCCGTCAACGGGCGACGGGCGGGCCTTCGGGCGCGGCGCCTGGCTGGTGTGATCTTTTTTACACTTTTGCGACCTGTTTACCAGAGATATATTGGCTATCGAAATAGTAGGAAGTCCGTCCGCTGGCGGGCTCGGACAACGGGAGCCCGCTCGTGGACCTCGCCCCCTATGTGGTACTCGGCAGCGCGCTCGTGGGGCTGCTCGTCGGGCTGACCGGAGCGGGCGGCGGGGCGCTGATGACGCCGATGCTGATCTTGCTGTTCAACGTCAAGCCGTCCGCGGCGATCTCCAGCGACCTCGTCGCCGCCGTCGTGATGCGGCCGGCCGGGTCGCTCGTGCACATGCGCACGGGGACGGTCAACTACCGGCTCGTGGGCTGGATGTGCGCGGGCTCGGTGCCGATGGCCTTCCTCGGCGCTTACCTGCTGCACCTGCTGGGCGGGGGGACGTCGCGGCCGCAGCACGTGGAGACGGCCCTTGGCGTGGCGCTGCTGGCCGGCACGGCGGCGATGCTGCTGCGTTCGTGGCTCGACCGGCGCTCAGGCCGCGAACGGACGCAGGCGATCGGGTCGCTGCGCGTCCGGCCCGCCGTCACGATCGCGATCGGCGCGGCCGGCGGGCTCGTGGTCGGCATGACGTCGGTCGGTTCCGGGTCGCTGATGATCGTCCTGCTACTGTTCGCCTACCCGGCGATCGCGGCCAGGCAACTCGTCGGCACCGACCTGACCCAGGCCGTGCCGCTGACAGCGGCCGCCGCGCTCGGCGCGCTGATGTTCGGGTCCGTCCAGTTCGGGCTCACCGCGGCGGTCATCGTCAGCTCGGTGCCCGCCGTTCTCATCGGGTCGCTGCTGTCCTCGCGGGCGCCGGACAGCTACATCCGGCCGGCGATCACCTTCGTGATCTTCGCCTCCGGGCTCAAGTACGCGGGGATGGGCACGACGACCCTCGGCTGGACGCTCTGCGGGATCCTGCTGGCCTGCGGCGGCTACCGGATGGCCCGCAACAAGCCGTGGCGCGGCGAACGAACCGGGAACGGGCCAACGACGGCCGCACGGGCCCGCGGCGAGCGAAGCAGGGACGCGACGGCCGCCGCGGAGCCCGGGTAAGCGCGGCAGGCCGAACTGGCCCGCAGCCCCGCGCTAAATTCTCAGGACAGCGCGACCGCCCTCGGCGATTAGGGTCTTTGCGCACGTGGGGGCTCTGCTTAACCGCGGGTGCGACATAAGGGGCAAATCGGGCATGATCATGGGCCGCTCGTGCGTAAAGTGAGTCGATCATGAGCGCCGGCCAGGCAAAGTCCGGAGTTAGGCGCGCGGAGCGGCCGGCGTGCTGGATATCTCGCCTGGCTTTGGCTGACGGGTTTGCTGACATGCTTAGCGGGTGACTGAGGACAACGAGGCGCCCGCGGCCATGCAGGACGCCGGCCGGGATGAGGGGCGGCAGTACGCGCTGCCGCTGGTGATCCGGGTCGAGCGAGCCGCGCCGCCGGCGCGGACCGATGCGCTGGAAGGGGCGGCGCGCGGCGTGCTGTGCTTTCTCTCCGATCCCCGGGTCACCGACCCCGGCGGAGAGTGGGCGCAGGCGGCGCGGGCGTGGCAGGACGCGCGCATCAGGAAGGTCGTCAGGCGCGCCCGGGGCGCGGCCTGGGAGCGGGCTTGCGAGCTGCCAGGGATCACCGTCGCGCAGCGCAGCGCCGTGGTCCGGGTCTACCCGCCCGTGCCCGTCGACGACTGGCCCGCCGACCTCGCCAGGCTGCAGGTGTCGGGCACCGACTTCGACGACCCCGAACCGCCCGCCGCGCCCGCCGCCGGGGTGCCGGTGCTCTGGCTGAATCCCGCGTTGCCGATAACCGCCGGAAAGGCCATGGCACAGGCCGGGCACGGGGCGCAGCTGATCTGGTGGCGGCTGGATGCCGGAGCGCGCGCCGAATGGCTCGACGCCGGCTTCGACCTCGCGGTCAGGGTGGCCGGCCAGGACCAGTGGCCGGGACTGGCTGGCAGCGGTTTGCCGGTCGTGACGGACGGGGGGTTTACCGAGGTCGCGCCCGGGTCGCCCACCGTCGTGGGCGACCATCCGGCGCTGCGGGCGGTCCTCGGGTCGGCGCGCTGACGATGCGGGGACCTCTGCTTCGTCGCAGGCCAGAGCGAACCTCGTTAAATCGACAATAAGCAAACAGCCGCATTCGGTCGCGGCGAAGCCGGTCGCTCTTTCATCGTTTGCCGCCTATCTGACCCGACGGGCGGAATTTTGCACTACAGCGCCCGTAGGATGCCCCCCAGACGCCGTTTCGCGTTGGGGATGGCAGCGAACATGGGTGCTCAGCGTGCCGGCGCACCGGTCCTGAGCGGAGCCGTTCCGCCGCTTGCCCCCTACTACCATGCCCGGCAGGAGACAGGGGTCGAGCTGGCCGACGGGCTGCGGCCGGGTCAGACCATCCTCCTCGTCCCGGCGATCCTGGGGACCGGGGGAACGGGGAAAACCCAGCTCGCGGTCGGGTTCACGCACGCGATGTGGTCCGCGCGGGCGGTTGACCTGCTCGCCTGGGTATCGGCGGGCAGCCGGGAGGCGATCGTCGCAGGCTACGCGCAGGCGGCGGCGGACCTGGAACTGCCGCCCGGCGAGGAGACGACCGCGGAAGGGGCCGCCCAGCGTTTCCTGGCCTGGCTGCGCAAGACCGAGCGGCGCTGGGCGGTCGTGCTCGACGGCATGGCCTCCCCCGTCGACATCGAGGGGCTGTGGCCGCAGGGCCCCGCCGGGCAGGTCATCGTGACCAGCCGGCTCCGGGAGTCCGAACTGGCCGACGCGGGCGCCGGCGTCACCGCGCACGCCGTCTCCGGGTTCAGCAGGCGCGAAGCGCTCGCGTACCTCAACAGCCGGCTGACCGGCTACCCCGACCAGCGGATCGAGGCGCTGGACCTGGCCGAGGACCTCGGCGGGCTGCCGCTCGCGCTCGCGCAGGCCGCCGCGGTCGTCTCGGTGACCGACGGCACCTGCCGGCAGTACCGGGCCGAGTACGCGCAGCGCCTCGCGACCACCACGGGCACGGCCGTCGAGGGCTGCCCGCAGTCCCTGCTCGCCACCTGGTCGCTCGCGGTCGAGAACGCGCATAAGCTCTCCCCGGCCGGCCTGTCCTGGCCCGCGCTCGTCTTCGCCTCGGCCTTCGGCACCAGCGGGATCCCCGCGGGCGTGCTGACCTCTCCCGCCGCGTGCGCCTACATCACGGGCCAGCCGGGCACGGGCCAGCCAGGCACGGGGCAGCCGGGCACGGGCCAGCCGGGCACGGGCACCCTGGTACGGACCGCCTACGCCAACCTGGAGCGGCTCGGCCTGCTCAGCGTGGACGACGCGAGCCCGGTGCGGACGGTCTGGCTGCACTCCGCGATACGGTCCGCGGTCCGCGCCTACCTGGCGCCGGCCAGTACCGACCAGTTGGTCACCGCGGCGGCCGCGGCGCTGGTCGAGGCCTGGCCGCCCCCGGGTGCCCCGGCGAGCGCCCCGCAGCTCAGCGCGGCCCTGCGCGACAGCGCCGGCGCGCTGCGCGCCTTCGCCGGCGACCTGCTGTGGAAGCCGGAGGCGAACGACGTGCTGCTCCGGGCCGGTTCCTCGCTCACCGAGCCCCCCGCGCTCGCCGACTCGGCCATCGCGTACTGGCAGTCCTTCGGCGCGGTGAGCAACCGGCTGCTCGGGTACGGGCACGCGCACTCCGTGCTCGCCAGGGACCGGCTGGCGGACGCCTACGCCGCCAGCGGACGGCTCGTGGAGGCGCTGCCGGTCTTCGAGGCAGCGCTGTCAGACCGCGAGGCGACCTACGGGCCACAGCACCCCGAGACGGTGACCGCCCGGCTGCACGTCGCCACGTCCCTGAACGCGGCCGGGCGGGAGCCGGAGGCGATCGCACTGTTCGAGCAGGTGCTCGGGGCGCGGGAGCGCCTGTTCGGACCCGGTCACCGGGAGACGCTCGTGGTGCGGGTGCTGCTCGCGGCCGCGTACGAGGGGGCCGGGCGGCGCGGTGACAGCATCCGGACCTACGAGCGGGCGCTCGCCGACGCCGAGCGGGACCTGGGGCCGGGCCACGCCGTGACGCTGGCCGCCCGCGTCAGCCTCGCGGATGCGCACCTGGCGGCCGGGCAGCCGCACGAGGCCATCAGCGCGTACCAGCGGGCGCTGGCCGACCAGGAGGCGGCGGCCGGGGCGGACGCCCCGGCCACGCTGGCGGTGCGGGCGTCGCTGGCCGGAGCCTACCGGGCCGGCGGGAAGGCCAAGGAGGCGATCACGGCGTACGAACGGGTGCTCGCCGACCGTTCCCGTGTGCTCGGCGACGAGCACCCGGGAACGATCACCGCGCGCGGCAACCTCGGTTACGCTTACCGCACCGCGGGGCGGCTCAAGGACGCCATACCGCAGTACGAACGGGTCGTCGCCGACCGCGATCGCCTGTTCGGGGCCGACCACCGGGGCACGATCGCCGCGCGCGCCATCCTCGGCGCCGCCTACCAGCAGGGCCGGCGGCTCCGGGAAGCGATCGAGACCTACGAACGGGTGCTCGGCGACAGCGAGCGGGTGCTCGGCCCCGGGGACTCCGACACGCTGACCACCCGGTGCAACCTGGCCACCGCGTACTTCGAGGCCGGCCGGATGACCGAGGGGGTCAAGGTGCTCCGCCACGCGCTCACCGACTGCGAGCGCTACCTGGGGCCGGATCACCCGATGACGAGCACGGTCCGGGAAAACCTGCAAGCGGCGACAGAGTGAGCGAGCTTTTATGGCCCCTATCCAGTTCGACTACATCATCGTCGGCGGCGGCTCCGCGGGCAGCGCGCTCGCCGCCCGGCTGTCCGCCGACCCGACCACCCGGGTGCTCGTCCTCGAGGCGGGACGGCCGGACTACCTCTGGGACCCGTTCATCCACATGCCGGCCGCCCTGACGTTCCCGATCGGGTCGCGGTTCTATGACTGGAAGTACTCCTCGGAGCCCGAGCCGCACCTGAACGGGCGGCGGATCTACCATGCGCGCGGCAAGCTGCTCGGCGGCTCGTCGTCGATCAACGGGATGATCTTCCAGCGCGGAAACCCGCTCGATTACGAGCGGTGGGCCGCCGACCCGGGGATGAAGTCGTGGTCCTACGCGCACTGCCTTCCCTACTTCAAGCGGATGGAGAACTGCCTGGCGGCACCGGGGACGCCGGACGAGGCCTTCCGCGGCACGTCCGGGCCGCTGGTGCTCGAACGCGGGCCCGCGACCAGCCCGTTGTTCATCGCGTTCTTCGAGGCCGTGCAGCAGGCGGGGTACTCGCTGACGGCCGACGTGAACGGATACCGGCAGGAAGGGTTCGCCGCGTTCGACCGGAACATCTTCCGGGGGCGGCGCCTGTCGGCGGCGCGGGCCTACCTGCACCCGGCCATGTCGCGGCCGAACCTGCGCGTGGTGCCCTGGGCGCACGCCACCCGGATCCTGCTGCGCGGAACGCGGGCGACCGGGGTGGAGTTCGTCCTGCGCGGCGACGCCGGGGTCGCCCAGGTCACTTCCGCGCCGCGCCGGGCGTACGGCGGCGAGGTGATCGTGTGCTCCGGGGCATTCGGGTCACCGCAGCTACTGCAGTTGTCGGGGATCGGAAACGCACGGGAACTGGAGGAGCTTGACATTCCCGTCGTCGCCGACCTTCCCGGGGTAGGCGAGAACCTGCAGGATCACCTGGAGGTCTACATCCAGTACGGGTCGAAGCTGCCGGTGTCGGTCGCGCCTTACCTGCAGTGGCGGAGGCGGCCGGAGGTGGCGCTGCGGTGGGCCTTCGCCCGGTCGGGCCCCGGCGCGACCAACCACTTCGAGGCGGGCGGCTTCGTCCGGTCCAATGACACCGTCCGCTACCCCAACCTCATGTTCCACTTCCTGCCCATCGCCGTTCGCTACGACGGGTCGGCGCCGACCGGGGACCACGGGTACCAGGTGCACATCGGGCCGATGTACTCGGACTCGCGGGGCACGGTGAAGCTCGTCTCCGACTCGCCGTTCGACAAGCCCGCCCTGCGCTTCAACTACCTGTCCACGCCGACCGACCGGGCCGAGTGGACCGAGGCCGTCGGCGTGGCGCGGCGCATCCTGAACCAGCGGGCGTTCGACGAGTTCAACGACGGGGAACTGTCGCCGGGCCCCTCGGTTTCCACCGAGCGGGAGATCCTGGACTGGGTGGCGCGGGACGCGGAGACGGCGCTGCACCCGTCCTGCACCTGCGCGATGGGGACCGGGCCGCTGTCGGTGACCGACCCGCTGTCCCTGGCGGTGCACGGAGTGTCGGGCGTGCGCGTTGTTGACGCGTCCGTCATGCCCTATGTCACCAACGGAAACATCTATGCGCCGACGATGATGATCGCGGAGAAGGCGGCGGACTTGATCACGGGCAATACGCCGCTGACCCCGGAGACGGTTCCCTTTTACCGGCACAATTCGGGTACCGAGGCCGGCTAGCCAACCGGAACAGCGGCGCCCACATTGTGGAACCAATGGGGGCGCAACGGGGAATGTCTGGACAGTAGACGGGGATCTCCGCATCATCATGACCAAATCGGTAACCGCGTGATGGGAGCTGCCCCCGCAATGTCCGGCCCCGAAGATGACCCGCTGCCCGAGGCAGTCACACTCGTCGAGGGGGCGGCCCGGGCGGGGCTGAGGCTGCGACTGCTCGGCGGGCTCGGGGTGCGCGTGCTGTGTCCCGGCTTCCCGCCCAGGCGGCGGGCGGGCCAGGACATGGACCTGGCCTGCGGCTCGAAGGGGCGGCGCGACGTCGCCGCCTACCTGGAAAAGAGCGGGTGCGTCCCCGACAAGATGTTCAACTCGCTCAACGGGGACCGGCAGATGTACTTCACCGCCCCGTCCGGACGGCCCGTGGACGTTATGGTCGACCGGCTCGTCATGTGCCACACGCTGGACTTCCGCCCCTCGCTTGGCAACTCCTCGCTCACCCTCGACCCGGCCGACCTGCTGCTGTCCAAGCTGCAGATCGTCGAACTGAACGCCAAGGACGCGCACGACATCACCCACCTGCTGTCCGGCGTGCCGGTCGGCGACGCACCGGAGGAGATCTGCACCAAGCGGTTCGGCGAGGTCCTCGGGACGGACTGGGGCTGGTGGCGCACCGCGACGGGGAACCTGGAGAAGCTGCCCGCGCTGCTCGCGGAGAACCCTGAACTGATGCCGCCGGGACCCCGGTTCGACCCGCGGGAGCAGGCGGCGCGACTGCTCGGCGTGGCCACTTCGGCGCCGAAGTCGATGAAGTGGAAGCTGAGGGCCAACGTCGGGGACCGGATCCGCTGGTACGAGTTGCCCGAAGAGGTAGCGCACTAAAGGCAGGAAGCGATAACGCTCATGAAGATGTTCTTCGCGACCGACATCCACGGGTCCGAGATCTGCTGGAAGAAGTTCCTGAACGCCGCCGCGTTCTACAAGGCCGACTTGGTCGTGCTCGGCGGCGACGTCACCGGCAAGGTCATGGTCCCGATCATCGCCTGCCCCGGCTACTGGGAGGTCACGGTCCGCGGCGAGCGGCTGCGCCTGGAATCCCAGGAGGCGCTGAACAAGGTCGCGCAGCAGCTACGGGACCGCGTGTCCTACCCGGCGGTCGTCACGCGGGACGAACTGGACCAGCTCAGCTCGCCCGACGCGGTCGACCGGCGGTTCAACGCCGAGATGACCCGGTCGCTCGACCGCTGGCTCGACATGGCCGACGGCAAGCTGCGCGGCGGCGCGATCCCGTGCATCCTCAACGGCGGCAACGACGACATCTTCGAGATCGACCCGATTCTCGAGTCCGCGCCGAGCGTGACGTTCGCCGAGGGGAAGGTCATCGACCTCGCCGGGAGCGGGTTCACGATGATCTCGCTGGGCTACACCAACCCGACGCCGTGGGACACCCACCGCGAGGCACCCGAGCCCGAACTGGCGGCGCGCATCGACGCCGTCGCCGCGCAGGTCCCCGACATGCACCGGACCATCTTCAACTTCCACGCGCCGCCCTACGGCACCGGGCTCGACGAGGCACCCGAACTGGACGCCAGCATGCGGCCCACGCACGGCGGCGCGGTCATGAAGGCGGTCGGCTCCACCGCCGTCCGCGACGCGATCCTGCGGTACCAG
>DAHWEX010000394.1 GCA_027326205.1 Actinomycetota bacterium | reverse complement strand
ATCGGGCACGGCATGGGCGTCGGCCTGGCCGCGCAGGCGGCCGAGCTGCTGTTCGAGCACGACAGCGTCGAGGCGGACGTGTTCGACGCCTCCTACCTGCGCCCCTACGACGAGGCCGCCCTGCTGGCGAGCGCGGAGAAGACCGGCCGCGTCCTGACCGTCGAGGAGCACAGCGTGGTCGGCGGCCTCGGCGCGATCGTCGCGGAGGCCGTCGCCCGGGCCGGGCGACGCGTCAAGCTCGACCAGGTCGCGCTGCCCGCCCAGGACCTCGAGGTCGGCGTCCCAGCCGAACTGTACGAGTACTACGGCCTCACCCCGGCCAACGTCGCCAAGAAGGCACTCAACCTAGCCAGGAGGTGAGCTCCGCCATGCGAGAGCCACTGCTCGACCCGACCGGGGCCGGCGACCGAGGGACCGACACGTCCCTGGCGCCGCGCCCGCCGTCCCTGCGGGGGCTGACCGTCGGCCTGCTCGACAACGCCAAGCCCAACGGCGCGACGGTGCTGAAGGCCATCGGCCGCGAACTGCGGGAGAGATACGGCGTCCGGGAGGTCCGGATGTTCGCCAAGGGCTACTTCGGCACCCCGGTCGAAGAGTCCGTCATCCAGCAGATGCTGCACAACTGCGACTTCGCCGTCGCCGCGATCGGTGATTGAGGCTCGTGCAGCGCGGCCAGTTTGGCCGATGGAATCCTGCTGGAGCGGGCCGGCATCCCCTCCGTCAGCGTATGCACGACTGCCTTCACGATCAGCGCCGACGCCATGGCCAGGAACCTCGGGTTCCCCGGCTACCAGTACGTGACCCTGCCGCACCCGGTCGCCTCGCGCACGGAAAAGGAGATCGACGAGATGGTGCGCGACGCCCTGGCCGACATCCTCCGCGTGCTCGGCGCGGGCCTGACCTACCGGGAGGCGCGGTGACGGTGCCCGAGGTGGACTCCGCCGACATCCGGCGGGTCATCGAGTACTACTACGAGCGGGGCTGGACCGACGGGCTGCCGGTCATGCCGGTCACCCAGTCCTACCTGGAGGAGTTCCTCGCGGCCACGCCACGGGACCCGGACGAGGTGCTGGTCCCGCTGCCGCACCTCAACAAGAACCTCACGGTCCGGATCGCCGCGCTCAACGCCGCGCTGGCGGGCTGCCTGCCGTCCTACCTCCCGGTCGTCATCGCCGCCTGGGACGCCTTCCGGCTCGACGGCATGGTGACCAGGGCCATCTGGCAGTCGACCACGGGCACGGCGCCGTTCTCCGTGCTCTACGGCCCGAAGCGAACGGAGCTGGGCTTCAACGCCCGCGGCAACGTGTGGGGCTCCGGCTTCCGGGCCAACGCCACGATCGGCCGGGCCATCCGGCTCGGCGCGATCAACGGCCTCGGCCTCAAGCCGCACGTCTTCGACCAGGCCACCCAGGGCAACCCGGCCAAGTACTCCTGCTTCATCGCGGAGAACGAGGAGGATTCCCCCTGGCCGTCCCTGGCCGCCGACCACGGCGTCGCCCCGCCGGACAGCGCGGTCACCTCCACCGTGATCCGCTCGGTGCTGCACGTGGAGGCCAGGCACACGACCGTCCCGGAGCAACTGGCCAGGGACTTCGCCGACTCCTTCTGCCGCACCGGCGCCCTGGTCAGGCCGGACGCGGCGGGCTACGTGGTGCTCAACCCCGAGCACGCCCGCCTGTTCGACAAGCACGGCTGGTCCAAAACCGACGTCCGCCAGGCCATCGCGGACGCCGGCTGGCGCACCTACCGCGACCTGGCGGCGGCCGGCAAGGAGGCCATCGCGGGCGGCACCGGCTGGCGCCTCCCGGCCAACCACCCGGACGCCATCCCCCAGGAAACCCCGGCAGACCTGGACGCCCCCGTCCAGTTGATCAAGAACATCGAAGCGGTCCAACTGGTCGTCGCCGGCGCCCCCAACGCCGGCGTCTCCTCGATCGTAGAAACCTTCAGCTTCGCCGACCGCCCCCCGCCGGTCGTCAAGGTCGAAGAAAACTAAAGGTCAGCCCACCCCGAACGGTCCCCGCCTTCGCTTGGCTAGATCATTTATTCAAGATCTTTGTCGTTTCGGCCCTGATAGGGGCCGAAACGACAAAGATCTTTTCGATATACCCGGACGGCGGGGGGAAGGCGGAGTTCACTGGGGAAATCGCCGAGCCGCCGACGGGGAAACACCGCCGGGTAGCCGCGGCGGCGGTCCGGGGCCCGCCCTGCTCCTAAGATTGGTGCATGTCGTCACGTGAAGCGCCCGCGGCGCGTCCCGGGTCACGGGAGATCGCCCGCGCGGCCGTGCGGGCCGAGTTGAGCCTCGCCGCCTACGACCTGGTGGTGGAGAAGGGGTACGACAACGTCACGCTGGACGACATGGCCGCGGCGGGCGGGGTTTCCCGTAGCACGTTCCTGCGCTACTTCCGCACCAAGGACCAGGCCATCCTCGTGGCGCTCAAGGCTTACGTGCAGCGCATGGCGGACGCGTTGCGGGCCCGTCCCGGTGCGGAGGACGACTGGCCGGCGCTGCGCAGCGCGATCGAGTCCTTCGTCGTGCCGATCTACGCCAGGAACCCGGCGGGGGCGGAGGCGCTGAGCCGGCTCGCGCTGTTCACCCGGACGCTGTCCGGTGCGCACCTGGAGCGGGCGGACTGGCGCGCGCCGCTGACGAGCGCGCTGGCCGAGCGGCACGGCCTGTCCGGCCCGGCGCCGATCGGCCTGGAGGTCAAGGTGGCCGCGGCGCTCGACTGCATGGCCCTGGCCGTGGCGCACTGGATCGCCGCGGACGGGGAGACCGACTTGGTGGATCTCCTGCGGGAAGGGTTCGCCGCGCTGAGCGGCGGCAGTTCGGCGGGCGGCTGAACCCGCCGGCCGGGCACCGGGCCAGCTAAGGCAGGGCGCGGGGCCGGGCCAGCGCCCGGGCCCGGGCCCCGCACCCTGATCCCCGGCCTAGGCCGGCGGGGGGACGGCCGGCGAGGCCGGGGGGTTCACCGGGGCGAGCTTCTTCGAGTCGTCGAAGCCGACGATCTTGGCGAGGTTGCCGCCGAGGATCTTGGCCCGGTCGACGTCGGGAACGTCGGCGAACTGCTCTTCGATGACCGCCTGGCTGCCGAGGAAGGTGCCCTCCGCGTGCGGGTAGTCGCTGCCCCAGTAGATGGTGTCCGCCCCGGTGATGTGCCGGGACATCACGGCGATCTTGTCGTCGGCGAACTGCACCCGGAAGTTGCGCTTGACGTACTCGCTCGGCTTGAGCGGCAGCGGCCAGCGCTCGTTGATCTTGAACATCCGGCCCATGAGCTTCTGGTCGTGCGGGTCGACCCCGTCGTCCCAGAAGCCCAGCCACCAGTGCGGGTCCTGCCCCGTCCCGGTGCGCCAGGCCTTGTCCATCGAGCCCATGTAGTTCGCCAGCCAGCCGGCGTTGAACTCGATCACGTTGAACATCAGGTTCGGGTGCCGCTCGCACACGCCCGCGCTCACCAGGTCCGCGATGATCCGCATCGGGCTGGCGGCCGCGGTGCTGCCGCCGCCCTGGGTGCGCCCGGCCAGCAGCGCGCCGGTGAGCTCCTGCTTGCCCATGGTCATCGCGG
>DAHWEX010000389.1 GCA_027326205.1 Actinomycetota bacterium | reverse complement strand
CGCGCTGGCGCCCGGGCCGACGACCCGGCCGAGCGCGAGCGGCGGTACCTCGCCGAAGGCTGGTGGACCGCCGACACGCTCCCCGCCGCCGTGCTGCGCCACTGCGTGCGGGACCCGGCGGCCGAGGCGGTCTCCTGGGCGGGCGGCCGGCTGACCAGGGGGGAACTCGCCGACCAGGTGAGCCGGGCGGCCGGGTCGCTCTCCCGGCTCGGGGTGCGGGCGGGCGACCGGGTGCTCGTCCAGTTGCCGAACGAGCCCGGGCTGATCGTCGTCGTCCTCGCGCTCGCGCGCATCGGCGCCGCGGCCGTGCTCGCCGTTCCCGGGCTTCGCGAACGCGAACTGCGGCACGTCACCGACCTAGCCGGGGCCCGGCTGATCGTGGTGAGCGAGACCGCGCAGCGGGGGGCCAACCTGGCGGCGGCGCGCGCGCTGGCCGCGTCCTGCCCGAGCGTGCGCGGGCTGATCGTGTCCGGCACGCCGGCCGGCCCCGCCGAACTGCCGCTCGCCGCCCTGGTCGCCGGGGAGCCATCTCCGGGGGCGGCCGCCCCCGGTCCCGCGGACGTGGCCCTGTACCTGCTGTCCGGCGGGACCACCGGCCTGCCCAAGCTCATCCCCAGGACCCATCGCGACTACGTCTGCAACCTCAGGGTGAGCGCCGCGGTGGCCGGCGTCGGGCCGGGCAGCAGGTTCCTCGCGGCCCTGCCGGCCTGCCACAACTTCGCCCTCGGCTGCCCCGGGGTCCTCGGCACCCTGGCGGCCGGCGGCAGCGTGGTGCTGAGCGAGGCCCGGCTGGTGGCGGCCTCGATGGAGGCGATGGCCGCCGGGGGAGTGACGATCGCGGCGGCGGTGCCCGGCCTGGCCCTTCGCTGGGCCCGGCACGCCCGGGCCGAGCCCGGGCTCGCGGAGCGGCTGCGGCTGCGGGTGCTCCAGGTCGGCGGGGCCCGGCTGCCCGGCGCGCACGCCAGGGAGCTGCACGCGGCCCTCGGCGCCGTGGTGCAGCAGGTCTACGGCATGGCCGAGGGCATGCTCTGCTTCACCCGGCTGGACGACCCGCCCGCGGTGATCGAATGGACCCAGGGGCGGCCCGCCTGCCCGGCCGACGAGTGCCGCCTGGTTGACGAGGCCGAGCGGGACGTGCCCCCCGGGCAGCCGGGCGAGGTGCTCGTCCGGGGGCCGTACACGATCGGCGGCTACCTGGCCAGCGAGGCGGAGAACGCGGCCGCGTTCGCGCCCGGCGGGTGGTACCGCACCGGCGACATCGCGCACCGGCACTCCTCGGGCAACCTCGTCATCGAGGGCCGCCGGAAGGACTTCATCAACTGCGGCGGCGAGAAGGTCTCGGCCGAGGAAGTCGAGGAACTCGTGATCACGCACCCCGCGGTGGCGGCCGCCGCCGTCGTCGCGGCCCCGTCCGAGCTCTTCGGCGAAGAGGTCTGCGCCTTCGTCACCGCCCGGGCCGTGACGAGCGGTGCCGCGACCCCGGGTGCCGCGACCCCGGGTGCCGTGGCGCTCAGCCTCAGGGACCTGCGGGCGCACCTGGCCGGGCTCGGCGTGGCGCCGTACAAGCTTCCCGCCCGGCTCCGGGTCCTCGCCGAGCTGCCGGTCACCGCGGTCGGGAAGGTCGACAAGACAGCGCTCCGCGCCCTCGCGCGCGACGACAACGGAAGGGAGTAGCCCATCATGTCCGCGCATACCGATAACGAGATCGTCATCGACGCCCCCGTCGAGGTGGTCTGGGAGGAAGCGAACAACCTGGCGCAGTGGCCGGTGCTCTACGACGGCGAGTACGAAAGCGTCGAGATCCTGGACGGCCCGCCCGACCGGGTCGTCTTCCGCCTGGTCATGAAGCCGCAGGAGGACGGGCGCCGCTACAGCTGGGTGTCGGAACGCGTCCCGGACCGGGTGGCCGGCCAGGTGGTCGCGCGCCGGATCGAGACCGGGCCGTTCCTGTACATGCACATCGTCCACTCGTACTCCGGTGCCGCCGCAGGCGGCACGCTGCTGCGCTGGGTCCAGGACTTCGAGATGCGGCCCGGCGCGCCGTTCACCGACGAGCAGATGGCGGCCCGCATCAACCGGGGCTCCGAGCACAACCTGCGGACGCACAAGAAGGTCATCGAAGAGCACTGGAGGAAAAGGAATGGCTGAGATCTCGGCCGGCAACGGGCTGGTCACGTTCGTCAACGTGTTCTCGTGCGAGCCGGAGAGCCAGCGGGCGCTGCTCGCCGCGCTCCGCCGGGAGACCGAGGACGTCGTGGCCAAGCTGGACGGCTTCGTGTCCGCCAGCTTCCACCTGAGCACCGACGGGCGTCGCGTGCTCAACTACGCGCAGTGGTCCCGGCTCGACGCGTTCAACGCCATGATGGCGAGCGCGCAGGGCAAGGCGATGATCCTCGCCGTCCACGAGTACACCCAGTCCATCGACATCCACCTGTACGAGGTCGCCGCCCAGTACGAGGCACAGTACGAGGCGCACCCCGGCCCGCAGCCGGTGACGTCGTGACCGCGGCGACCGCGAACGAGCTCGCCGAGCGGGTCTGGGACGCGGTGTTCAGCGGCCGGGTCGCCGACCTCCGGGAGCTGTTCGCGCCGGACGCCGAGATGATCACGGCCACGTCGTCCGGGCAGGGCATCGACTACATCATGGGCGTGTTCGGACGGCACCACGAGTCCTATCCCGACATGAAGCACGAGCTGCTCACCGTGGCACAGGACGGCGGCACCGCCTGCCGCGAGGTCAGGTTCACCGGCACGCACCTCGGCGAGCTCCGCAACCCGCGCACGGGCGGGGTCATCCCGCCGACCGGCCGGACGGTGACCTGGGTCGCCGCCGAGATCGTCGGTACCGGCGACGGTGTGATCACCACCTGGCACGCGTACTTCGACCGTATGGCGCTGATGGAGCAGTTCACCGACGGGCGGCCCGGGTGACGGCCACGGAGGTCGCCGACGGCATCACGGCCTTCGTCCAGGAACCCGGCACGCTCGGCCTGTCGAACGCGACCCTGGTCAGGGACGGCGGCACCGCGCTCGTCGTGGACGCGATGCTGCTGCCCGAGATGTCGGAGCAGATCGTCGCGGCCGCGGCGAGCCGGGCGACGCGCGTGGCGACCGTGCTGCACAGCCATCATCACATCGACCACTGCGGCGGAAACTCCGTGTTTGGCTCGGCCCGCGTCGTCGCGCACCCGCCGACGGCCGCGGACATCCGCAAGGTACTCAGCGAGCCGGACCTGCTGGACCGGATCATGCCACGGTACGCTGGCCGGTTCGCGGCGCTCGGCGCCCGCGTGCCCGAGCCGGCCGACCTGTCCGCGCTCGCGATACCCCGCGACGGGCAGCCGCTGGTGTTCGGGCCCGCGCACTCCTTCCACGACGTCGCGCTGTGGTTTCCCGGCCAGCGGGTGCTCGTCGCCGCCGACCTGTGCTCCAACGGCGTGCTGCCGCTGGCCATCCACGGGTCGATCGCCGGCTGGGCCGACGCGCTGTCCCGGCTGATCGCGCTGGAACCGGAGACGGTCGTCACCGGCCACGGCGCGGTAGGGAGCGCGCAGACGCTGCGCGACCTGCGCGGGTACCTGGTCCAGGTGAACTCCCTGGCCGAGGCGGCCGTGCGGACCGGGGGAGGGGTCGACGACGCGCTCGCGGAGTTCGACGCCGGCCCGGTGAGCGGCTGGCTGGAGGCCGGGCGGACCAGGCAGAACCTGGCGAAGGCCATCGAGCAGGCACGGGGCCGGGCCGGCTACCTCCCGGGCAGCGGGCCGGTCACCGGGGAACGCGTCAGTCGGCGTGGCTGACGCAGGGCAAACACGACCGCACAGATAACCGGAGGAATGATGTCAAAAGGAACAGAGAGCCTGCGTCGCATCGTGATGGAGGCCTTCAGCCAGGGCAAGCTCGAGGTACTCGACGAGGTGCTGACGGCGGACTTCGTGAACCAGGCCGCGCCGCCCGGCCTCGACCGCGGCATCGAGGGAGTCAGGCAGGTCATCCGCATGGAGCGCACCGGGTTCCCCGACCTCACGTACGAGGTGCTGCGGGAGATCGAGGAGGGCGACCTGATCGCGCAGCACTGCCAGGTCTCCGGCACCCACCTCGGCCCGATCTTCGGCGTGCCCGCGACGGGCCGGCGGGTGGTCTGGAAGGAGATCCACATCGCCCGGATGGAAGACGGCCTGTGCGCCGAGCACTGGGCCTGCAACGACATGCACTCGGTCTGGGTCCAGATCGGGCGGGCCGCGCCGCCGGTGGTGACCGCAGCCCCCGTGTCCTGACCGCACCGTGTCCTGACCACAAGGCGAACGCCGCGATCGCGACTGCGATCGCGGCGTTCGCCGTGCTGTGCGCAGGCTACGCGCGCGGCGTGCTGCTCAGCGGTTCAGCTCGGCCGCGACCACGGCGGCGCACTCCAGCGCCTGCGCCGGGCTGAGCCGGGGGTCGCAGGCGGTCTGGTACGCGTGCGGCACCTTGTCCTCGGCTACCGGGTTCACGCAGCCGCCGACGCACTCCGTGACGTGCTCGCCGGCCAGCTCCAGGTGCACGCCCCCGGGGTGCGTGCCGCACTCCCGGTGCGCGGTGAAGAAGCCGCGGATCTCCGCGCAGATCACGGACACGTCCCGGGTCTTGTACCCGGACTTGGTGCGCCTGGTGTTGCCGTGCATCGGGTCGCACACCCAGACGACGGGGTGTCCGGCCGCCCTGACCGCGCGGATGAGCGGCGGCAGCGCGGCCGCCACGGCGGGCGCGCCGAGCCGGGTGATGAGGGTGAGCCTGCCGGGCGTCCGGTCCGGGTCGAGCGCCGCGCACAGCGCCAGCACGTCGCCCAGGCTGGCGGACGGGCCGACCTTGACCGCGACCGGGTTGGCGAGGCCGGACAGGAAGCGCACGTGCGCGCCTTCGGGGGCCCGGGTGCGGTCACCGATCCACAGCAGGTGCGCGGAGGTACCGGTCCAGGACCCGAGCTCGGGGTCGAAGCGGGCCAGGGCCTCCTCGTAGCCGAGCACCAGGGCCTCGTGCGAGGCATAGACCGGCTGCTCGCCGGCCGGGCGCAGCCGCAGCCCGTTCATCGCGGCGGCCGAGTGAAAGTAGGCGGTGAGCATACGGGACGGGTCGGGCCGGCGCGCGCCGGGATCCGGGGCCGCCGCATTGATCATGTCGCCCCGGTAGCTGGGCAAGTGCGCGTCCCCGACGTCCTCCGTGGCGGAACTGCGCGGCTTGGCGTACTGCCCCGCGATCCGGCCGATCATGACCGCGGGCAGTCCCGAGCCCGCGGTGACGGTGTGCGCCATCGACGACAGCAGTCGGCACCGGGAGTGCAGCCCGATGGCGGACAGGGTACCGAAGGTCTCCGCGCAGTCGCCGCCCTGCAGTACGAAGCCGCGCCCTGCCGCGACCCCGGCGAGGGCGCGGCCGAGGTCGGCGCACTCCCAGCCGGCGACCAGGCCGGGAAGCTCCCCGACCCGGCGCAGCACGGCGTCCGCCGCGGCCTGGTCCGGCCACTGCGGCTGCTGTGCCGCCGGGCTCTCCCGCCAGGACTGCGGTCGCCAGGACCGGTCGTCGCGCGGCTGCGCCCGTGACGTCCGGAGCGATGTCATCGCCGGCTGCCCGTCATGGCCCGGCGCGCGGCGAAGAAGATCCCGGCCAGGTAGGCGCCGAGCGACAGCGCGAACAGGCCGGACATGATCAGCGAGCTGAAGTCGTGGTTGAACACCAGGAAGCTCGCGCCGTTGAACCCGGCGCCGATGAGCAGCAGCGCGCCGACCACCGACAGCCAGATCCACATGCGGTCGCGCGAGCGGACCGCGTTGACGATGAAGATCAGCGAGGCCGCCGCGAGCGCCATGCCGAGCGCCGCGTGCGCC
>DAHWEX010000335.1 GCA_027326205.1 Actinomycetota bacterium | reverse complement strand
GGGCCCCGCCGCAAGCCAGCGTCACAGGGCCCCGGCGCAAGCCCGCGGCGCAACCGCGAGGCGGTTGAGCGCTGTGGCCCCCGGCGCTAACGCGGCCCTGGCGCTGTGGCGCTCCGCGCCGAACCTACCGGCGCGGATTGCCACAGCGCCGGTGCCGTCCCAGCGCTGCGGGCCACAGCGCCGGTGCGACGGGGCCGCCCCGGGTGCGCGCAGCGGCCCCTGGCGTTCCGGAGCTAGCCGCGACGCCGCGACGCCCGACGCCCGGGAGGGCACTGGCTCAGGTTCCGGCGCCGCCGGACCCGGTGACGTCCGCGTTCCGCTTCTGCGCCCCGAAGACGGCGGTGAGCCAGCGGCGGCCCGGCAGGCCGGCCCTTCGCTTCCTTCTTTTCTTCCGCGAGGCGGGCGGGGAGATCTCGTCGGGTGTCCGCGGCGTCGTGTCGGCTGCGCTCTCGCCCGGCGGGCGGTCGTCGAACGTGACGGTGACCAGTTGCTCCTTGCGGCGCTGGTTCTGCAGCGCCTGGACGGCCAGGCTGGCACGGTCCGCCTCGGTCAGCGGGGGCTGGATCATCGACCGGGGCCACAGCCGCCGGGCCAGCACCACGTTGATTTCCGCGCAGTACACGGTGACCTGCGCGGCCAGGTACAGCCATGCCACCAGCCCGAGCACGGTGGCGAACACCCCGTACACCGAGTCGCTGTGCAGGTAGTGGTGGAGCAGGTAGGCCCCGGCGACCTGCAGCGCCGTCCAGCAGATCCCGCCCGCCACCGCGCCGGGCGCTAGGTCCCTGGACGGCACGCCCTTCGGGGTGAGGATACGGAACCCGACGAAGTACATCCCCGCGTTGACCGTGGCCTCCACCGCCTCGACGAACAGCACGAACGACAGCGCCTGATGTCCGTAGGTGGAGAGCCCGGCCAGCAGCGACGTCGCGATTACCACGATGCCGAGCAGCACGAGGAACAGCAGCGACCGGCCGAGCCGGGGAAGGAAGCCGGGCCGCGCGGGACCGGGCAGGTTCCACACCTGCTCCATCGTGAACAAGCCCGCCTGCGCGAGCCCGGTGGTGCCCCACAGCAGCGACGCCAGGCCGACGATCAGCCCGATCAGGCTCGACTTCTGCATCTGGTGCACGTTGCCGGTCAGTTCGTGCCCGATGAGCGGCACCTGGCTGGCCACCGCGTCGACCGCGTCCTGGCGGAACGCGGGGTTCCCCGCGGCCACCAGGCCGAGCACGGTGATCAGGACCAGGAGCAGCGGGAAGAACGTGACGAAGGCGGTGTGCGCGAGGTTGGTGACGAGCACGCCGCCGTTATCGTCGCCGTACTTCTTCACCACACCGAAGGCGAACGCGAACGGCTGGCGTTTCTGCTGCGCTCCGTCCGCCTTCCGCAGCATCCGCTCTACGGGGTTCACGACAGGACTGCTACCCGCCGTGGCGAATCCATGCGCCGCGCGCATGGGCCCAGCGGTTACGGCGCCAGGAGCCGGCCGCCGCTCATGGTATCGCCGGCCAGCGAGGCGACGCCGGCAACAGCCGGGGTGTCGCCGCACGGCCGCCGGCCTGCCCGCCCGGCCGGCCGGCTGGCGGTCAGCCTGCCGCGGCGCCGCGCTGCCGGGGGATGATGACCGCGTCCGGGCCGGGGAACAGCAGCCGTGTCTGGCCGTCGGGGAAGCGCACGAGGTAGGGTGGCTCGCCCCCGGGTCCGTGTACCTCGATGATTTCGCAGTGCTTGTCGGGATGGCCGACGGTATTTCCGTGAATGCGAATCTCGTCGCCGATCGTCGCTTCCATGGCCGCCTCCTCGGCGTGCGGGGTCTGGTACGCACCCAGCCTCGCACGTCACCAGCACGGCTGACTACTAGGACAAATCCGGCAAATCAGTAAATCAGCGGGGACGCCCCATCGCTTTCACCCCGCGCGGGCCGGCGGCCATTTCGCGAGGTTAACGCCTTCGCGGCCTCACGGCTTTCGCCCTACTCCGCCGTGGCAGCTCACCTCGGCGGGCGCGGGGAACGGCCCGTCGTGACCCGGGTGCCACTCGGAGGCGAGCACCACGCCGGGCGGCACCGGGTCGCGGCCGGCGAACGCCCGCCTGGCGAGCTCGCCGGACTCCCGGTGCCGGCCTTGGATGCGGGCCGCCGAGCGGGCGCGCTCGCCGGCCGCCGGCCACAGGCGCACTTATAGGCGATCTCCGAACGCTCCGAAACTTCTCATTGACAGCCTACTTGTTAGCGCTCACACTCACAGAAGTTCGGTAAGCCATGGGTTTTATTCCCTGTAGACGAATGGATGTGATCGCTAACAAGAGTGGTGACGGCGCCTTCCGCGCAGGAGCGGACGCGTGTCTTCGACGTGCGTCCCGGCCGGTTACGGCAGCCGCCCGAGACGTCAGGAAAGTTCTCGCAAGGTAGGAAGGACTGACTCAACGATGACTGTCAGACCACGATTCCGGCACACCAGGAAGACACTGCTCACACTGGCCGCCGCGGCCACGCTCGCCCTGGGCGGCCTGATGGCCGGCGGCGCGACGCCCGCGCGGGCGGCGACACAGGAGCCGTGTGACATCTACGCCGCGGCGGGCACCCCGTGCGTGGCCGCGCACAGCACCACCCGGGCGCTCTACGCCGCCTACGCCGGCAACCTGTACCAGGTCCGGCGCTCCTCGGATAACTCCACCCTGAACATCGGGGTCGTCAGCGCGGGCGGCGTCGCGAACGCCGCGGCGCAGGACTCCTTCTGCTCGGGCACCACCTGCGTCATCACCGAGATCTACGACCAGTCGGGCCACGGCAACAACCTCACCGACGCCCCGGCCGGCGGAGCGGCCGGCGGCCCTGACGCGCTGGCGAACGCGACCGCTGCGCCGGCCGTGGTCGACGGCTCGAAGGTCTACGGCGTCTACATCGCGCCAGGCGACGGGTACCGGGACGACAGCACCTCGGGCATCGCGACCGGCGACGCGCCCGAGGGCGAGTACGCGGTCCTCGACGGCACGCACTACGACAACGGCTGCTGCTTCGACTACGGCAACGCCGAGACGAACAACGACGACGACGGCGCCGGGGCGATGGAGGCCATCTACTTCGGCACCGAGAACGCCTGGGGCTACGGTTCTGGCAGCGGGCCGTGGATCATAGCCGACATGGAGAACGGCCTGTTCTCCGGCTCGGGCGCGCGCCTCAACGCGGGCGACCCGACCACGAGCTACCGGTTCACCACCGCGATGATCGAGGGCGAGTCCAACCAGTGGGCCATCCTCGGCGGCAACGCCCAGTCCGGCTCCCTCGCCACGGACTACAGCGGCGTGCGGCCCTCGGGCTACAACCCGATGAAGAAGCAGGGCGCGATCATCCTCGGCATCGGCGGCGACAACAGCAAGAGCTCGGCGGGCACCTTCTACGAGGGCGTGATGACCTCCGGCTACCCGTCGGCCAGCGCGGAGGCGTCCGTGCAGGCCAACGTCGTCGCCGCCGGGTACACGACCTACTCGGGCACCACGACCGGCGCGACCGGCACGATCGTGGCGGGCGACAACGCCAGCGACTGCGTGGACAACAACAACGCCGCGGGCACCGACGGCAACAAGGTGCAGATGTGGGCGTGCGACGGCAACGCCGGCGCGCAGAACTGGACCGTCAACAGCAACGGGACCCTCACCATCGACGGCGGCTGCATGGATATCACCGGGGCCAGGTACACCAACGGCACCCTGATCGAGTGGTGGACCTGCAACGGCGGCGCCAACCAGCAATGGAAGTCGTCCAACGGAGAGCTGGTGAACCCGGCGTCCGGCATGTGCCTGGATGACCCCGCCTTCAACACCGCGGAGGGGACGCAGCTCATCCTCTACGCCTGCAACGGCGGCACCAACCAGAAGTGGACCCTGCCGTAGCGGGCTGAGTCCCTGCCGGGCCAGACGACGGCACCACCCCGTCGCGGGGCAGCGCACCGCCACCCGGTGCGCTGCCCCGTCGGCCGCTGGCACCCGGGCACCCGGCGGCGCGCTAGCCCATGGACTTCGCGCCGTCCAGGCTCTCCCGGATGATGTCGGCGTGGCCGGCGTGGTGGACGGTCTCCGCGGCGATGTGCAGCAGCGTGCGGCGCGCGGACCAGCGCTCCCCCGGCGGGTTCCACGGCGCGGGCGGCAGCGGGTGGCTGGCGTCGAGGTCGGGCAGCGTGGCGAGGAGCTCGTCGGTGTGCTTGGCCACGTCCGCGTACTCGGCCAGGGCGCCGGCCAGGGTCTCACCCGGCAGCAGCCGGAACCCGTCGGCCCAGCGCTTGTAGTCCTCCTCGGTCATGCTGGCGAAGTCGGGGGCGTTCGCCGGGCCGCGCACGATGAAGCCGGCCCAGTTCCGCTCCACGGCCGTGACGTGCTTGACCAGGCCGCCGAGCGTCAGTTCGCTCACGGTCGTGCGCTGCCGCGCCTGCTCCTCGGTGATGTCGCGGGTGGTGAAGCGCAGCCAGTGCCTGGCCTTGGCCAGCGTCGCGAGCAGGTCCGCGCGCTCGCCGGTCAGGGTCGCGATGCCGCCAGAAGCTTCCGAAGTCACGGTCTTCCGCCTTTCTGTCTTCGCCTTCGTGCTGACGAGAACCACGTTAGGACCCATCGCGGCCAGTTTCCGTCCGCAATGCCGAGCAGAATCAGGTTCATGGCGAACACCAGCTCCCGCACCCTCCGCCTGCTGTCCCTGCTGCAGAATCACCGGTTCTGGCCCGGCCCGGAACTCGCCGGGCGCCTCGGCGTCTCCCCGCGCACCCTGCGGCGCGACGTGGGCCGGCTCCGCGAGCTCGGCTACCCGGTCACCGCGCACCCCGGCGTGGACGGCGGCTACCAGCTCGCCCCCGGCGCGGCGCTGCCGCCGCTGGTCGTCGACGACGAGGAGGCCATCGCCCTGGCCGTCGGCCTGCGGCTGGCGGCCCAGGGGGCCGTCGCCGCCCAGGCCGATGCCGCACCAGGCGCGATCGCGGAGGCGGCCGCCCGCGCACTCGCGAAGGTTACCCAGGTCATGCCGCCCCGGCTGCGCCGCCGCGCCGAGGCCGTGGCCGCGATGACCGAGCCCGGCACCTGGGAGCGCCCCGGCCAGGCACCCGCGATCAACACGGACGTCCTGGCGAGCACCGCGCTGGCCTGCCGGGACACCGAGCGCCTGCGCTTCGCCTACACCGCGGCCAGCGGCGAGCGGACCCAGCGCCACGTCGAGCCGCACCGCCTCGTCGCCCTGGACCGCCGCTGGTACCTGGTCGCCTACGACCTGACGAGGAACGACTGGCGCAGCTTCCGCCTGGACCGGATCGCGGACGCGCCGCAGCCGACCGGTGTCCCCTTCCGCCCGCGGGCCCTGCCCGCCGCGGACGCCGCGGAATTCGTCCGCCGGAACATCTCCGCCACGGGGACGTTCCAGGTCAAGGCCCTCGTCGAGGCCCCCGCCGAGGTCATCAGGCAGCGCATCGGCCGCTGGTCCACGGTCGAGGAGGCCGGCCCCGCCCGCTGTCACGTCACGATGACGCCGCCGGACAATTCGGACTGGCCGGTCATCGCGCTTGGCATGGCCGGCGCGGACTTCCAGGTGATCGACCCGCCCGAGCTGACGGAGCGCCTCCGCGACTGGTCGGCCCGCTTCGCCCGCGCGGCGGCGCAGCCGGGCGGCTGAGGCCGTTGACCGCCGTTGACCGCCGGCGCCCGGCCAGCGTCCGGATCATGTCCGCCGCCATCGGATTACTCTCCCGCTCGCGAACTGCCCGGGCCGCAAGTTGCGTTAGAGGCAGGTGAAACGAGCGGCGGGCGATCAGCGCGAATGCGTGGATCCCCCGTCTCGGCCAGCATCGACATCGCGGGCAGCCGCCAACGCGGGCAACGGCAATCGAAACGGGAGCAGGGCCGCGGCCACGTGAAAACATGGCCCGTTCGGAATGATGGAATTACCGAACGGGGCGATGTTTCACGTTGACCGACTGGCTTCGCTAGTCCTGCTTGCCGCCGACGCCGTAGACGACCTGCGTGTTGCGGGTCTGGAGGAATTCCTCCAGCGTTTCGCCGCGCATGGCCGCGTAGACGTGCAGGTTCGAGGCCCCGATGACCGCGGCGAGCTTCTCCAGCATGAAGAAGATGACGCCGTAGTGGATCATGCCCGGCCAGTCGCGGGTGCGGATGAGCTCCGTTTCCTCCTCCGTGAGGCCGGCCTCCTTGAAGGCGGTCTCCGGCTCGTCCAGGAAGCGGGCCCGGTGCTCGGGGTCCACGAGGTCGTGCAGGAACTTGTTGATCCGGTAGCCCTTGACGCTGCGGGCTATGTCGAACGGGTAGGTGCCGGCCATCTCCTGGACGCCGGCCAGTTGCTCGGCCATCTTGGCGCGGTGCCGTTCGTTGACCGCCGGAACATCGGGGAGGTCCGCCGCCTCGTTCTCCAGGACGAGCGTCGCGATGCCGGTCATCGACGGCAGGTAATAGGAGCTGTGCACCCGCTTGACCTTGTCTGACAGGGCGCCGCGCATGACGAGCCACATGATGACCTCGGCACCCTCCAAGCCGCCGAGCCGCGCGTACTCGGCGTGGGTCATGCGCGTGAGGCCGGTCGGGTCGTCGGTGATCGCGTCGAGGAACTTGTGGTCCCACGCGGGGTTGTTGAAGCCCGCGCCCTCGCCGTGGACCTGGTGGGAGAGCCCGCCGGTGGCGACCACGGCCACGTCGATGTCCTCGGGATAGCTCTCGATCGCGCGGCGCAGCGCCTTGCCCAGCTTGAAGCAGCGGGCGGCGGTCGGGATCGGGAACTGGAGCACGCCGACCTGCAGCGGGACGATCTTCGTGGGCCACTGGCCGTCCGGGCGGTCGAGCAGCACGGACATGGGCGAGAAGAAGCCGTGGTCGAGTGGCTTGCCCTGGAAGTAGGACAGGTCGAACTCGTCGGTGACCAGGCTGGTGGCGATGTGCGCGGCAAGCTTCGGGTCGCCCTTGACCGGGGGCAGGTCGCGGGGGCTGCCGCCCTCGTCGGCGACCGGGTACTCCTCGCCGATGCCGAGCGTGAAGGACGAGTAGTGGTCGAAGAAGAACGACGTCACGTGGTCGTTGAAGATATAGACGAGCGCGTCCGGCCTCTTCTCACGGAACCAGTCCTCGACCGGCTTGAACGCCTTGAAGATAGGCGCCCACGACGGGTCATCCTGCTTATGCTGGTCGTAGGCAAAGCCAATGGTCGGCGTGTGCGATGCCGCAACGCCACCGATGATCCTGGCCATGTCTCCTCCAGTCAATGCCCGCGTGCACGCCGCGCCGACGACGCTTTGTAATCGTTCGCTCCCGTCTTGCGACAGAAGGGTCCTGCTCGACAAACAGCGGCGTTCGTGAATATATGTGACTGTATAGTTTCGCCTAAGTAATGTAAATTGACTCTTTGATCCTCTGTTCATAACCTTTAGTTATGGATACGGGTAACGACGCACCGCACTCACCCGGTCGCACTGCGTTGACCGATCACCCCGCGTCGCGGATCCGGCTGCGGCACCTCACCTGTTTCGTGGTCATCGCCCAGGAGCGGACCCTCGCCCGGGCCGCCGGGCGATTGCACCTCAGCCAGCCGGCCGTCTCCAAGACCCTCGCGGAGCTGGAAGCGCTCGCGGGCCGGCGGCTTGTCCACCGGAGCCGGGCCGGCACCGCGCTGACCTCGGCCGGGGAGGAGTTTCTCCGGTACGCCGTCGACGTCACGCAGGCCCTGGAGTCGGCCGCGGCGGTGCTCACCGGCGCGGCGGTGCCGATCGCGCCGACCGTCCGGGTGGGCGCGCTGCCGACCGTGGCGGGCGGCCTGCTCGTCCACGCGCTCGCCCGGTTGCGCGAGCGGCGGCCGCACGCCGGGGTCAGCGTCCGCATCGGCGACAACCCCGAGCTGATCGCGTGGCTGAAGTCGGGTGAGGCCGAGGTCGCCGTCGGGCGGATGGCCGAGCCCGCGATGATGCAGGGCGTTTCGTTCGAGCTGCTCTACGCCGAGTCCCTCGCGGTCGTGACTCGCCCGCAGCACCCGCTCGCGATCACCTCGGGCGCCGCCGTCTCGCCGCGCGCACTCGTCGACTACCCGCTGATCGTCCCGAGCCCGGGCACCGCGCCCCGGCACGAAGTCGAGGGCTTCTTCGCCGCGCACGGCGTCGCGCTGCCGCCGGGCCGGACCGAGACGCAGTCGGCCGCCTGCGCCCGCGCGCTGACCCTGGTCTCCGACGCGATCTGGATCACCCCGCAGCACCAGGTCCAGCTCGACCTCGACCGCCGCTGGCTGCGCCGCCTCAACGTCCCGGTCCCCGGCGGCGCCGAGCCGGTCGGCATCCTCTCCCGCAGCGGCGTCCCGCAGGGCGAGCTGGCCGCCCAGCTGACGGAGACCCTCCGCGAGCTGGCAGACGCCTAGCCGCGCCGCCGGCCGTCAGCCGACTGCCCGCGAAGCGGGCCAGCCCCCGGTATCCGCCTGTGTCCGCCCGCCGCGTCCCCGTGGCCCGTGTCCCGTGCCCCGTGCCCGGTGCGCGGGCAGATGAGGCCGTGGCCGGCCGCGGCTGCCCGCCGTCTCGACGCCGGCGTAGGTTGGCTCTCAGGTAACGGCCGAACGGAAGGTGGTTTCACATGGAGTACCGGCAGCTTGGCCGGAGCGGCCTGCGAGTGTCGGCGCTGACGCTTGGCACGATGACCTTCGGCGGACGGGGCGGGTTCAGCGCCGTGGGCGCGACGGACGTCACCGGCGCGCGCTACCAACTCGACCTCTGTCTGGACGCCGGGGTCAACCTCATCGACACCGCCGAC
>DAHWEX010000321.1 GCA_027326205.1 Actinomycetota bacterium | reverse complement strand
CGCGGAACGACAGTGACATCGTCCCGGAGAAGTCCTCGATCGGGCTGATCTCCTCGAAGATCTCTTCGAGGCCTGACTGCTCTGGCACGTCCTTGCGTCCAGCCTCCTTGGCGGCCTGGATACGCGCCTTCCACTTCTCATTGCCGAGCAACCAGTCAAACGACTCGGTCTGCAGGGCCAGCAGATCCGGAACCTTCAGAGGCTCGTTGATCCGCGCGAAGGACACGCGGTGGGGACCAAGATTCGTGGCGGAGGCGCTGCGCGATGCTGCCAACAGGGGTCCTTCCGAACTTGTCGCGGAACTATCATCGCACGCACGCCAAACGCCCCACGGCGACCACCTGCGAAAAGGACCCCGCAGCGATACCGATTAGGAGGCGCCGATAGAGGCAGAGGAGACACCGAGGACGTTAGAGTGCAGCGCAAATAGTCAGTGTAGTCAAAGACCGCACTGCTTGTCAACGGTACGCCTGTATGTGATTCACCTTGCTTCGCAGCATCTCCTGTTGGAGACCAAACGTCAAGACGAAACCGTAGCGTTCGGACGGGTTTCCCGAGTGATCGATACCACACGGATACGGAGGTGTAGCCGGCAAACTTGCCGGGTATGACCCGTATTCCCGCCTCTGGCGAACCGCCGTACCAGGGCAAACGAAAGCGCCGCCCGGGATGTTCCCGGACGGCGTTCGCGCGTCGCAGTGAAGCGCTTGGGCTACGTCGACTACTTGACCGTCACCGAAGCGCCGGCGCCCTCGAGGGCGGCCTTCGCCTTCTCCGCGGCCTCCTTGTTGACCTTCTCCAGGACGGTCTTCGGCGCGCCGTCGACCAGGTCCTTGGCCTCCTTCAGGCCCAGGCTGGTGAGCGTGCGCACCTCCTTGATGACCTGGATCTTCTTGTCGCCAGCGGCCTCGAGGATGACGTCGAACTCGTCCTGCTCCTCGGCCTCTTCGGCGACGGGGGCGGCCGCGCCGCCGCCGGCCGCGGCGACCGCGACCGGCGCGGCGGCCTTGACGTCGAACGTCTCCTCGAAAGCCTTCACGAACTCGGACAGCTCAAGGAGGGTCATCTCCTTGAACGCGTCGAGCAGGTCAGCGCTGCTGAGCTTCGCCATGATCGTTTCCCTTCTTTCCTAGTCCTGAGTGGTCTGTGACTCGGTGTCCGCTGCCGCTGAATCGGCAGCCGCGGCCGGCGCGCCGGCCTCGACCTTCGCGCGCAGCGCGTCCGCGAGGAGCGCCATCTGCGTCGGCAGCGCGTTGAACGTCGCCGCCGCGCCCGCCATGGACGCCTTCATCGCGCCGGCCAGCTTGGCCAGCAGCACCTCGCGCGGCTCCAGGTCGGCGAGCTTGCCAACCTCGGCCGCGGTCAGCGCCTTGCCGTCGAGCACGCCGCCCTTGATGACGAGCAGCGGGTTCGCCTTGGCGAAGTCAAGCAGGCCCTTGGCGGCCTGCGCGACATCCCCGTCGACGAACGCGATAGCGGACGGCCCAGACAGCATCGGCGAAACCTGGTCGCTCACGCCCGCGTTGGCCGCAGCGACCTTGGCGAGGGTGTTCTTCGTGACGTGGAACGTCGCGTTGCCCTTGAGCTTGCCGCGCAACTCGGAGAGCTGGGCGACGGTCAGGCCGCGGTACTCGGTCAGCACCGCGCCGCTTGAGTCGGTGAACTTGCCAGTGAGCTCTTCGATCACGGCAGTCTTCTCGGCGTTTGCCATTGAGCCTCCTTCCCATGTGTCGTCCCTGCGTTTTGTCCCGGAGACGACGAACGCCCCGGGCGCAGGGCGCACACGGGGCGACAGACCACGGTTCCGAACCCACGACGGGGCTCTGAGCAAACCGGGACTCGAGGCTTACATGCTCACCTGCGCGGGATGTCCGTACGGAACTTTCGGCCAGCGAACTGGCATCCAGCGGTCTTCGGTAGCTCCATCATACAGGCTTTCTTGATAACCCTTGACATCGTCAAGCGTTTTCTGGCCGCGCACCGGAAGCAAACGGCGGCGCTCCCGGCCCGGGAGCGCCGCCGTCGCGGACTGACTGACGCGAACTACGCGACGGGGGCGTCCTCGTCGAGGAAGTTGCGGGTCTTGTTCGGGTCCACCGGGATGCCCGGTGCCATCGTCGTGGTGAAGGTGATCTTCTTCAGGTAGCGGCCCTTGGCGGCGGCGGGCTTGAGCCGGACGATCTCGTCAAGCGCGGCGCCGTAGTTCTCGAGCAGCGCCCTCTTGTCGAAGGAGGCCTTGCCGATGATGAAGTGGAGGTTCCCGTGCCGGTCGACGCGGAACTCGATCTTGCCGCCCTTGATCTCGGTCACGGCCCTGGCCACGTCCGGGGTCACGGTGCCGGTCTTCGGGTTCGGCATGAGGCCGCGCGGACCGAGCACGCGGCCGAGGCGGCCGACCTTGCCCATCAGGTCCGGGGTGGCGACCACCGCGTCGAAGTCGAGGAACCCGCCCTGGATCTGCTCGATCAGGTCGTCCGAGCCGACGTAGTCGGCCCCGGCGGCCTTCGCGGCCTCGGCGCGGTCGCCGGTCGCGAACACGAGCACGCGGGCGGTCTTGCCGGTGCCGTTCGGCAGGTTGACGGTGCCGCGGACCATCTGGTCCTGCTTGCGGGGGTCGACGCCAAGCCGGAGGTTCACCTCAACGGTCGGGTCGAACTTCGTCACCTTGGTCTGCTTCGCCAGCTCAACCGCCTCGGCCGGGCTGTACAGCCCGTCGTGGTTGATCTTGGCGTCGGCGTCCTGATAGGCCTTGCTGCGCTTCATGAGTGCACTCCTTGGCTAAGGCTGGAGGTCGTGGTCGTCGGGACCCAGCGCTGAGGCCCTGCCACATATCGATCTAATTTCTCTGCCGAACGGCCGGCTGCTTCGCCGTTCGCGTTCGGGTGCTAACCCTCGACCTTGATGCCCATCGAGCGCGCGGTGCCGGCGATGATCTTCTCGGCGGCCTCGATCGTGGTGGCGTTCAGGTCGGGCATCTTCGTCTCGGCGATCTGCCGGAGCTGCGCCGCGGTCAGCGTGCCGACCTTGGACTTGTGCGGCTCCTTGCTGCCCTTGTCGACGCCGGCGGCCTTCTTGATCAGCTCGGGCGCGGGCGGCGTCTTGGTGACGAAGGTGAAGGACCGGTCCTCGTAGATCGAGATCTCGACCGGGATGATGTTCCCGACCTGGCTCTCGGTGGCGGCGTTGTACTGCCGCACGAAGTCCATGATGTTGACGCCGTGCGGGCCAAGCGCGGTACCGACGGGCGGGGCCGGGGTGGCCTTGCCAGCGGGCAACTGCACCTTGACGATGGTCTTTAGCTTCTTCCTTGGCGGCATGGTGGTGCCTTTTCCTCTCTTCTATCTCCGGGGGCTACCCAGTACTCCTCGCCCTAGATCTTCGAGACCTGGTCAAAGGAGAGCTCGACCGGCGTCTCGCGGCCGAAGATCGACACGAGGACCTTGAGCTTCTGCGTGACCGAGTTGACCTCGTTCACGGTCGCGGCCAGCGTCGCGAACGGGCCGTCCATAACGGTAACCGACTCGCCGACCTCGTATTCCGGCGACGACTTCTTAGCGGCCGCCGCCTGCGCAGCCGGGGTGCCCTCGGCCGGGGCAGGGGCGAGCAGGGAGGCCACCTCGCCGAGCGGCAGCGGCGAGGGCTTGTTTGACAGGCCGACGAAGCCGGTGACACCCGGGGTGTTCCTGACCACGGCCCAGGATTCGTCGGTCAGGTCCATCCGCACCAGGATGTAGCCGGGCAGGACCTTCTCGTTGACCTTCGTCTTCTTGCCGCTCTTGATCTCGGTCACCTCCTGGGTGGGGACCTCGATCTGGAAGATGTAATCCTCCATGTTGAGCGACGTGATACGGCTCTCCAGGTTGGTCTTCACCCGGTTCTCGTATCCGGCGTACGAGTGGATCACATACCAGTCACCCGGTTGCATGCGCAGTTCGCGAGTGAACTCGGCGACCGGGTCAAGCTGCTCCTGCTCGGCAGCGTCATCCGCGTCGGCCGCGACCTCGTCGCCGACCGCGACCTCGTCGCCGGCCGGCTCGTCAGCGGAGCCGGAAGTCTCGTCGATCACGTCGGCTGCCTCCTCTTCCACTGCGCCGGTCGCCGCGTAGACATCGCTGTGCAGTTGGGACTCGGGCACGGTTACTCACTCTCTCTGTTATCTCGCGGGGGACGCCCCCCGTACCCCCCGAATGTCTGGGCTGGCGGGCCTGACCGCAAAAAACCGCGATCGTATCAGACCCGCCAGCCCAGACTGAAGTCGCGGGGCGAGCCGACTATCATCCTGCCACGTTAGGTGCGCATGAGGCGAATCACGAGAGATCTTGGACCCTGGCGCTAGCCGGACGATCAGCCGATCACAGAGATTCCGGGCCGGGAGTTAACCGAAGAACCAGAACATCAGCTTGGTGAAACCCCAGTCCAGCGTCAGCACCAGCGCGCTCATGAAGACCACGAAGGTTAGTGCCGCCGTGGTGTAGGTGACCAGCTCATTGCGGGTCGGCCAAATCACCTTCCGGAGCTCCGCCGCTACCTGTCGGATAAACAGGGCTGGCGTGGTCCGGTCCCGCTTAGCGGCACCCCCGGACCCGCTCCGGCGCTCCGCGCTCTGGCCTCGCGTCTGGGTCGCCATGTCCTCACCTATGCAGCGCTAAACGGATTCACCACGCACGGGCCGACGAGACCGCTGCTGGTCCAGCCGATCCGTACTTGCAGGGCAGGAGGGACTCGAACCCCCAACCGCCGGTTTTGGAGACCGGAACTCTACCAATTGAGCTACTGCCCTACGGTTGCAACTCCCCGAGTGTATGCGGAAGCTGCCCCCTACGTCGAACCAGACGAGAAACTTCATGAACACAGGGCTCTGCCTGGGGCGAAACCGGTTGGTGGCGGCCGCGGGAGAGGTGACACCATGGAAGCATGCCAACCACGAGAATATCGGCCCGGGTGTCCGCCATTTCCGAATCCGCGACCCTGGCCGTAGACGCGAAAGCCAAGGCGCTGAAGGCGGCCGGCCGGCCGGTCATCGGGTTCGGCGCCGGCGAGCCCGACTTCCCGACACCTGACTACATCGTCGAGGCCGCGATCCGCGCGGCCGGCGACCCGAAGATGCACAAGTACACCCCGGCCGCCGGGTTGCCCGAGCTCAGGGCCGCCATCGCCGCCAAGACCGCGCGCGACTCCGGCTACCAGGTGACGGCCGACCAGGTGCTCGTGACCAACGGCGGCAAGCAGGCGGTGTACCAGACCTTCGCCGCGCTGCTCGACGACGGCGACGAGGCGCTGCTGCCCGCCCCGTACTGGACCACCTACCCCGAGGCGATCGCGCTCGCGGGCGGAGTGCCGGTCATCGTCCCGACCGACGAGTCCACCGGTTACCTGGCCTCGGTCGAGCAACTCGACGCGGCCTGCACCGAGCGCACCAAGCTCCTGGTGTTCGTCTCCCCGTCCAACCCGACCGGCGCCGTCTACCCGCCGGAGCAGGTGAAGGCGATCGGCGAGTGGGCCGCCGCCAAGGGCATCTGGGTGGTGACCGACGAGATCTACGAGCACCTGGTCTACGGCGACGCGAAGTTCTCCTCGATCCCGGTGCAGGCGCCCGAGATCGCGGACCGCTGCGTGGTGCTCAACGGCGTGGCCAAGACCTACGCGATGACCGGCTGGCGGGTCGGCTGGATGATCGGGCCGAAGGACGTCATCAAGGCCGCGACCAACCTGCAGTCGCACGCGACCTCGAACGTGGCGAACGTCTCACAGGTCGCGGCGCTCGCCGCCGTGTCCGGTGACCTGGCGGCCGTGGCCGAGATGCGCGCCGCGTTTGACCGGCGCCGCAAGACGATCGTGCGGATGCTGAACGAGATCCCCGGCGTGGTCTGCCCCGAGCCGCTCGGCGCGTTCTACGTCTACCCGTCGGTCAAGGGCGTGCTCGGCAAGGAACTGGCGGGCAAGCGCCCGCAGACGTCCGCCGAGCTCGCCGCCCTCATCCTCGAAGAGGCCGAGGTTGCCGTGGTTCCCGGCGAGGCGTTCGGCACCGACGGCTACTTCCGGCTCTCCTACGCGATGAGCGACGCCGACCTCGAGGAAGGCGTCTCCCGGATCGGGAAGTTCCTCGCCCAGGCCAAGTAGCCGTTAGCGCTGCGGCAGCCAGCCTTCACCCGTTCCGGCGTGCGGCCCGCCCCTGCCCGACGTGATCGTCAGCTTCCCGACGTGATCGTCAGGGTTCGCGGGCGGTGCCGCGCCCGAATGTCATCCCCCCGCCATACCGTCATCCCTATCCCCCGGGCGGGTGGTGGGACGGGGGTGGGTAGTAAACCCTCTGGTCCCGGTGCGGTAACCGCAAGCGCGCATACATGTTTGTCAGGGATACGCGCATACATGTTTGTCAGGGATAATTGAGGATGCGGCACGATCTGTCGGCCCTCCCCAAGGCTCACCTTCACCTGCACCTGACCGGCGCTATGCGGCACTCGACGATGGTCGAGCTGGCTGAGGCACACGGGATCTCCCTGCCCGCCGCGCTGACCGAGGAGTGGCCGCCGCAGCTTTCCACCGCCGACGAGCGCGGCTGGTTCCGGTTTCAGCGGCTCTACGACACCGCCCGGTCGGTGCTGCGCACGCCCGATGACCTTTGCCGGCTGGTGCGGGAGATCGCCGAGGACGAGCGGGCCGAGGGGTCGGGGTGGCTCGAGCTGCAGGCCGACCCGTCCGGGTTCGCGGCGATGTACGGCGGGATCACCGAGTTCACGGAGCTCGTGCTCGATGCGGCGGCTAAGGCGGCACGGGCGGCGGACATCGGGATCGGGATCATCATCGCCGCCAACCGGACGCGGCACCCGATGGACGCGCGGACCCTGGCCAGGCTCGCCGCGCAGTACGCCGGGCAGGGGGTGACCGGGTTCGGGCTCTCCAACGACGAGCGGCGCGGGCCGGCCGCCGATTTCACGCCCGCCTTCCGGATCGCGGAGCGGGCCGGCCTCATGCTGCTGCCGCACGCCGGGGAACTGGTCGGGCCGGACAGCGTGACGGCAAGCCTGGACCTGCTGCACGCCGACCGCCTCGGGCACGGCGTGCGGTCGGTGGAAGACCCGGAACTCGTCGGCCGGCTTGCCGCGGAAAGCGTCACCTGCGAGGTCTGCCCGTCGTCCAACGTCTCGCTCGGCGTCGCGTCCGATGAGGCCGCCGTGCCGGTCAGGAAGCTCGTTGAGGCCGGGGTTCCGGTGGCCCTGGGGGCGGATGACCCGCTGCTGTTCGGCCGGCGCCTCGTAAAGCAGTACGAGATCACGCGCGACGTCCACGGCTTCACCCCCGCCGAACTAGCCGAGTTGGCCCGCATGTCCGTCCGCGGCTCCGCCGCCCCGGAGGACACCCGCGCCCGCCTCTTCGCGGAGATCGACGCCTGGCTAGCGGCCTGACCGCCGCGCGGCGCGGCCGGGCCCGATGCCTCATAAGCCGCTTACGCGGATATGTCGGATCTGCGCCTCGACCATGATCGCGGAGACTTCGTTTCTCGCGGAAGATTCGCATCGAATAAGCGCATTAAGTCTCCGCGAAAAATCAGGCTTCCGCGATCCTGCATGGCGCGGAGCCCACGCCGGGCCCGCGAGTGGCCGCGGCTGTAGCCGGATCCGGTGGAGGCCCGGGCAGGGCTAGAGAGCGACGCCGATCAGGGTGGGTTCCGGGGTTAGCGTTACGCCGTAGGCGGCCTGGACGCCGGCGACTATTTCGCGGGCCAGGGCCAGCAGGTCCGAGGTCGTGGCCTCGCCCGTGTTGACCAGGGCGAGGGTGTGCTTGGACGAGACGCGGGCCGGGGCCGGGGCGCCGTAGCCCTTGGTGAAGCCGGAGCGCTCGATCAGCCACGCGGCGGGGACCTTGATCATGCCGCCGGCTGCGGGGTAGTGCGGCACGGGGGCGAGGCCCCTGGCCGCGGCGGCGGCCTCGACGCGGGCGAGGGCCGCGGCGGTGATCACCGGGTTGGTGAAGAACGAGCCCGCGCTGCGCGTGTCGGGGTCGCCGGGGTTCAACACCATGCCCTTGCGCGAGCGGATCTTGATCACGGCGGCGCGGACCTCGCCGGCCGCCGCCTGCTCCCCCATCGGCACGCCCAGTTCGGACGCGAGCTCGGCGTACCTGATGGGCGCGGACAGCGACTGCCGCGGCAGGCGGAACGTCACGTCGAGGACCAGGTACCGGGGCTGGCCCGGCGTCCCCGCCGAGGCGCCGCCCGGGCGCGCGAGCAGGGATTCCGGCCGGCCGCTCTTGAACATGCTGGTGCGGTAGGAGAACCGGCACGACTCGTTCTGGAGGACCTTGACCCGCTCCGTTTGCCGGTCGTACACCCGCACCTGGGTGATGACCTCGGCCACCTCGCGGCCGTAGGCGCCGACGTTCTGGATCGGGGTCGCGCCCGCGCGACCGGGGATGCCGGACAGCGACTCGAGCCCCGCCAGGCCCTCGGCGACCGTGGCCGCCACGACGTCGTC
>DAHWEX010000318.1 GCA_027326205.1 Actinomycetota bacterium | reverse complement strand
CGCGCGCTGGATCCCGCCGCTTGAGCGCGGGCCCGCGGCGGGGCGCTTCGACTGGCCGGGCGCGGCCCTGGGGGCGCTCGCGCCCGCGGCGCTGTCGTTCGGCGCGATCGAGGGCCAGGCGCACGGGTGGACCGCGGCCGTCGTGCTGGCCGCGTTCGGCATCGGCGCGGCCGCGGTGGCGGCGTTCATCGCCTGGGAACTGGCCTGCCCGGTGCCGCTGGTGGACGTGCGGCTGTTCGGCCGCCGCGCGTTCACGGCGGCGAACCTGGCGGCGCTGGTGATCTTCTTCGCGTTCGTGGGCGCGATCGTCTACCTGAGCGACTACTTCCAGCAGCTACAGCACCGGACCCCGGTCACCGCCGGTCTCGACGTCTCCGCGATCGGGATCGCCTACGCGATCGCGGCCGCGCTCACCGGCCGGCTGCTGCCCCGCACCGGGGAACGGCTCCCCGTGATCGCCGGGCTGCTCGCCGCGGGCGCCGCCGCGCTCGGGCTGCTCAGGCTCTCGGCGGACACCCCGATCGGCGCGATCTGGTGGAACTTCGCGCTGCTGGGCGGCGCGATCGGAGTGTGCGGCACGCCGATCTCCACGATCGCGATGAGCGCCGTCGACCAGCGCCGGGCCGGCATGGCCTCCGGCGTCGTGAACGCCGCCCGCCAGCTCGGGCAGGCGTTCGGCATCGCCGTGCTCGGCGCGCTCGTCTACGCCCGCCTGCCGGCCGCCAGCTCGACCGGGCCGATCGGCCCGGCCCAGGCACCGCTGTTCGTCGCCGGGCTGCACGACGCGCTGTGGGTCTCCGGGATCAGCCTCCTGGCGGCGGGCGCGGCGGTCGCCGCGCTGACCCGCCGGCCGCGTCCGCCCGGCGGCACCGCTGTCCGCACCCCGGCCATTCAGGCCCCTGCTCAAGGAGGAACACGATGACCGCAAGCACGGCCGACGTCGCGGCCGCCTACTTCCGCGCCTGGCAGGCCAGGGACCTGCCGGCCCTGCGCTCGATCCTCGCCGACGAGGTGACCTTCGACGGGCCGCTCGCCCGGCTCAAGGGCGTCGACGACGTGGCCGCCGGCCTCGCCCGCCTGGCCGGGATCACCAGCGATATCGTCATCCGCAAGCGGTTCATCGACGACCAGGACGCGCTCACCTGGTTCGACCTGCACACCACGATCGCGCCGCCCGCCAGGGTCGCCAACTGGAGCCACGTCGAGAACGGCAAGATCACCAGCATCGCCGTCACTTTCGACCCCCGCGAGATCCTCGCCGCCGCCCCACCGCCAAACTAGAAGCCAGAGTTCTCTTAGCGCTCGAAGCTAGAATCAATGGTTATGGAGCTTCGGCAGCTGGAGTACCTCGTCGCGGTCGTGGAAGAGGCCAACTTCACCCGGGCGGCGGCCCGGCTGCATGTCGCCCAGCCCGGGGTAAGCGCCCAGATCCGGCAGCTAGAGCGGGAACTCGGCCATGTCCTGCTCGACCGCTCCACCCGGACCGTGCGGCCGACCGAGGCCGGCGCGGCGATCCTGCCGCACGCCCGTGCCGCCCTGGAAGCCATCGCCAGCGCCCGCGTCGCGGTCGACGAACTGGCCGGGCTGCTGCGCGGTCACGTCTCGGTGGGGACCATCGCGGCGCGCGGGCCGATCGCCACCATAGCGGGCAGCGGCCCGTCCGACCTGGCGGGCTGGCTGGCCGAGTTCCACCGCAGTCACCCCGGGGTCGAGATCACCCTGGCCGAAGACAACGCGGACCACCTCATCGACCGCCTCCGCGCTGGCCGCCTCGACGTCGCCCTGATCGGCCTCGCCGGCGGTACGCCGCCGGGGCTCGCCGTCGCGGTCGTCACCGAACGGGTGCTCGTCGCGGTCGCCGGCGAGGACCACGCCCTGGCCAACCGGGGGAGCGTCCGGCTCGACGAGCTAACCGGCTACCCGTTGATCACCCTGCCGGTCGGCTCCGGCATCCGTACGGCCCTGGACGCCGGGTTCGCCGCCGCCGGGCTGCAACCGCGCATCGCGTTCGAGGCCAGCGACCCCGCCGTGCTGACCCGGCTCGTCGGCAGCGGGCTGGGCGTCGCGGTCCTTCCCGCCGCCGAGACCGGAGCCGCGCCGCCGTCCGGCCTGCGCGAAGTCGCCATCACCGACCCGCAGATGCGCGCGCGCCTCGCCCTCGCCTGGCGCGCCGACGCCCCCGCCGGCCCGGCGGCCACCGCCCTGGTCCGCTACATCACCAGCGGCATCACGCCCGCCTGAGGACCATCGCCGGCGAGTTGGTTACAGAGTTCTTAACCCGGCTTGACCCGAGGCCGGGCGGCACCGGGCGGAGGGCATAATCGGCACTCAGCGTGCCGCGCCTGCGGGGGAGGCTCGGCCGCGGAATGTGGAATAAGGTGAGGCTGCCGGAGAAACACGAGTCCGTTCGGGCTGCTGTTCCTGGTTCTTCCGAACGGATGCCGCCGCTGCCCGCACCCGAACTCGCGTGCCTGCGCGGGCAGGCGATCCGGGTGGACGGGGCCGCGGGCAGGGCGCGGCGGGGCGTGCCGGCCCGAGGACGAACCTAGGGAAACGAGGACGACATGGCTGCCCAGGGGACAGCGCAGATCGGCGTGACGGGACTTGGCGTGATGGGGCGGAACCTCGCCCGCAACTTCGCCAGGCACGGGTACGCGACGGCCCTGCACAACCGGACCGCCGCCCGGACCGACGCCATCATGGCGGAGTTCGGCCACGAGGGCACCTTTGTCCCGTCGCACAGCGCGGAGGACTTCGTCGCCAGCCTGGAGCGCCCGCGCCGCCTGGTCATCATGGTGAACGCCGGCGCCGCGACGGACGCGGTGATCGAGGAGTTCGCCCCGCTGCTCGACCACGGCGACATGATCATCGACGGCGGCAACGCGCACTTCGCCGACACCCGGCGGCGCGAGGCGGCGCTGCGCGAGCAGGGGATCCACTTCGTCGGCATGGGCGTCTCCGGCGGCGAGGAGGGCGCGCTCAACGGCCCGTCGATCATGCCCGGCGGGTCAGAACAGGCCTACCAAGACCTCGGTCCCATGCTCGAGATCATCGCGGCGCAGGTCGACGGCACGCCCTGCTGCACGCACGTCGGGCCG
>DAHWEX010000413.1 GCA_027326205.1 Actinomycetota bacterium | reverse complement strand
GACGACCAGGTCACCGCCCTGGGTGCGGCCGCGGCGACGTTCACCGATCTCGACCTGGGCAAGGTCGCCATGCGCGGGTGGTCGTTCGGCGGGTACCTGTCGGCGCTCGCGGTGCTGCGCCGGCCGGATGTGTTCCACGCCGGGGTCGCGGGGGCGCCGCCTACCGACTGGCGGCTCTACGACACCCACTACACCGAGCGGTACCTCGGCGACCCGCGCACCCAGCCAGAGGTGTACGCGCGCAGTTCAATCATCGGCGATCCCGCGCGAGCGGTGGCCACGCAGGTCCGGCCGCTGCTCATCATCCACGGGCTCGCCGATGACAACGTGTTCGTGGCGCACTCGCTGCGGCTGTCGTCGGCGCTGCTCGCGGCCGGGTACCCGCACTCGGTCCTGCCGCTGTCCGGGATCACGCACATGACGTCGCAGGAGGCCGTGGCGGAGAACATGCTCCTGCTCCAGGTCGCCTTCCTCAAGCAGGCCCTTGGCCTGCCCGGTTAAGCGGCTGCCCGGGTAACGTCCTGGCGGAACTGGCCAGGACGTTCGGCACCGGGGGTCGTCCGCGTCGCCGGCCGGGGATGTGAACCTGCTCACCAAACCGGGGAAATGAGCAGGTAGAAGCTGGCAGTGTAGTCAGTCTCACATGCTGGAAGAGACCCCTGATGCGGCATGCTGAGACCTACTGGAATAAATTCGTGGGCATCGCATGCGCGCCCCGCCCCTGCCCGCACTAAGGGGCCGCCCGGCTGCGCGTCACGGTCACGATCACGCACGAGGCAGCGAGGACGCTGGATGACACAAGTTTCAGACCCGCCGGCTAGGACGCGGGCGCAAATAAAGGAGCGCACGCTCCGGACCGACCCCTGGTGGAACCGCGGGCGCGTGGTCGCGACCCTGCTAACCATCTGGGTGGCATATGCAACCGTCCGCGTATTCACCGGGCACTGGTACTTCGCACCCGGGTACAACTACCTGACCCCGTTCTACTCGCCCTGCGTCAGCGGCGAGTGCGTGCCCGGGGCATCCACCCTCGGCCACTGGATCCCGGCGATCCCCCCGATCATTCCCTACGCGTTCATCTCGCTGCCGTTCGTGCTCGGCTTCCGGCTGACGTGCTACTACTACCGGGGCGCCTACTACCGGGCGTTCTGGCGCTCGCCCGCCGCGTGCGCGGTGCGCGAGCCGCACGCGACGTACTCCGGCGAGACCAAGCTGCCGCTGATCGCGTTCAACCTGCACCGGTTCTTCTTCTACATGGCCGTGATCATCTCGGTGCTGAACACGTGGGACCTGGTCAACGCGTTCTGGCCGACGACCGCGGTGACCCCGGACGGCACCCACCTCACCCACGGGTTCGGCTTCGGGATCGGCTCGCTCATTATCCTGGCGAACGTGGTCCTGCTCTGGGCGTACACGCTGTCGTGTCACTCCTGCCGGCACATCACCGGCGGGCGGCTCAAGCACTTCTCCAAGCACCCGGTGCGCTACTGGATCTGGAACCAGATCTCGAAGCTGAACAAGCACCATATGGCGCTGGCGTGGACCACGCTCACCTCGCTGATGGTCACCGACCTGTACATCATGCTGGTCGCCGCGAACGCGTTCCCCGACCTGCGTATCTTCAACTAAGCCAGACGGGCAAAGGTTATGGCTGACGAAACAACCTCAACCGAGATCGAGCGTTACTCCTACGACGTGGTAGTGATCGGCGCCGGCGGCTCCGGGCTGCGGGCGGCGATCGAAGCTCGTTCGCGCGGGCTCAAGACGGCGATCATCTCCAAGTCGCTGTTCGGCAAGGCGCACACCGTCATGGCCGAGGGCGGCGCCGCCGCCGCCATGGGCAACGTGAACCCGAACGACAACTGGCAGGTTCACTTCCGCGACACGATGCGCGGCGGGAAGTTCCTCAACAACCCGCGCATGGCGGAACTGCACGCCAAGGAGGCACCGGACCGGATCTGGGAGCTTGAGGCGTGGGGCGCGGTCTTCGACCGGACCAAGGACGGGAAGATCTCCCAGCGGAACTTCGGCGGGCACGAGTACCCGCGGCTCGCGCACGTGGGCGACCGGACCGGGCTTGAGATGATCCGCACGCTGCAGCAGCGCGTCGTCGCCCTGCAGCAGGCGGACTCCTACGAGTTCGGCGACCCCGAGGCGCGTATCCGGGTCTTCGCGGAGACGACGATCACGCGGCTGCTGAAGGACCCCGCCGGGCGCATCGCCGGCGCCTTCGGCTACATCCGGGACACGGGCAAGTTCGTCCTGTTCGAGGCGCCGGCGGTGGTCCTAGCCACCGGCGGCATCGGGCGGACCTTCAAGGTCACGTCCAACTCCTGGGAGTACAGCGGCGACGGGCACGCGCTCGCCCTGCTGGCCGGGGCGAAGCTGATGAACATGGAGTTCGTCCAGTTCCACCCGACCGGCATGGTCTGGCCGCCGTCGGTCAAGGGCATCCTCGTCACCGAGTCGGTTCGCGGTGACGGCGGCATCCTGAAGAACTCCGACGGCAAGCGGTTCATGTTCGACTACGTGCCCGACGTGTTCCGCGCCCAGTACGCGGAGACCGAGGAAGAGGCCGACCGCTGGTACACCGACCCGGACCATAACCGGCGCCCGCCGGAGCTGCTCCCCCGCGACGAGGTCGCGCGGTCGATCAACTCCGAGATCAAGGCGGGCCGCGGGACGCCGCACGGCGGTGTCTACCTGGACATCGCCTCGCGGCGGACCCCCGAGTACATCCTGACCCGGCTGCCGTCCATGCACCACCAGTTCAAGGAACTGGCGGACGTGGACATCACCAAGGAGCCGATGGAGATCGGGCCGACCTGTCACTACGTGATGGGCGGTGTCGAGGTGGACCCGGACTCCGCGGCGTCGTCGGTGCCCGGCCTGTTCGCGGTCGGCGAGGTGTCCGGCGGCATGCACGGCTCCAACCGGCTCGGCGGCAACTCGCTGTCGGACCTGGTGGTGTTCGGCAAGCGGGCCGGCGACGGCGCGGCGGACTACATCTCCGCGCTGGGCGCCGCCAGGCCCGCCGTGGTCCAGGCCGACCTGGACACGGCCGTGACGGAGGCGCTCGCGCCGCTGCGGCGCGGCGAGGGCGAGTCACCGTACGCGGTGCACGCCGAACTGCAGCAGCGGATGAACGACCTGGTCGGCCTGATCCGCCGCGAGGACGAGGTCAAGACCGCGCTGTCGGACCTGGAGAAGTTCAAGGAGCGGGCCGCGATCGTGGCGGCGCCCGGCGAGCGGGCCTACAACCCCGGCTGGCACTACGCGATCGACCTGCGGAACATGCTGCTCGTCGCCGAGTGCGTGGCGATGGCCGCGCTGGAGCGCCAGGAGTCGCGCGGCGGTCACACCCGCGACGACTACCCGGGGATGTCGCCGGAGTGGCGCAAGGTGAACCTGATCCTGTCGCTGCACGGCGACAAGATCGAGATGGTGCACCAGCCGATCCCGTCGCTCCGCCCCGACCTGCTCGACCTGTTCGAGGTCTCCGAGCTCAAGAAGTACATGACCAAGGAAGAACTGGCCGGGCACCGGCAGGCGGCAGCGCTGGAAGAGGAGCACTGACATGGGGTACCTGGCTAAGCTCCGGGTCTGGCGCGGCGACGCGGGCTCCGGCTCGCTGCAGGACTACAAGGTCGAGGTCAACGAGGGCGAGGTCGTCCTCGACGTGCTGCACCGGCTGCAGGCCACGCAGGCGTCCGACCTGGCGATCCGGTGGAACTGCAAGGCCGGCAAGTGCGGCTCGTGCTCGATGGAGATCAACGGCATGCCGCGGCTCGGCTGCATGACCCGGATGTCGACGTTCACCGAGGTCGAGACGCTGACGATCACGCCGATGCGGACCTTCCCGGTCATCAGGGACCTGGTCACGGACGTCTCGTTCAACTACGCCAAGGCGCGGGAGATCCCCTCGTTCACGCCGGACCCGTCCGTCAAGCCGGGCGAGTTCCGGATGCGGCAGGAGGACGTCAACCGGTCGCAGGAGTTCCGCAAGTGCATTGAGTGCTACCTGTGCCAGAACACCTGCCACGTGATCCGCGACCACGAGGAGAACAAGGAGTCCTTCGCCGGCCCCCGGTTCCTCATGCGCATCGCGGAGCTTGAGATGCACCCGGCCGACGAGGCCGACCGGCGCGACATCGCGCAGGAGGACTTCGGCCTCGGCTACTGCAACATCACCAAGTGCTGTACCGAGGTCTGCCCCGAGCACATCAAGATCACCGACAACGCGCTCATCCCGATGAAGGAGCGCATCGCCGGGCGGAAGTACGACCCGCTGGTCTGGCTCGGCTCGAAGATCTCCATGCGGCCGAAGTCGAAGGGCACGCCGGCGGTGCCCGGCAAGCGCTAGGCCCTCGCGGCCGGGCGCGGGAGCCCGCCGCGGGGACGCGGCCGGCCAGGTGAGCCCGGCGCACTCCGCCGACGACCTCGGCGGAGTGCGCCGGACGGCCGCCGTGCACAGGAATAAAAGCGCGCGGCGAGCCGCAGCGGTATTCCGGCGAATGCCGTCATAGGCAGGAAACGCTCGCGATAGCGGCCCGGGGCAGCCCAGCGTGCCTGAGGCAGTCAGCCGGGACCGTTCGGGATAACTGGCTGCGTGACACCCGTCCGTCCGCTTCGCTGACCGGCGACCGGCGACCGGCGACCGGCGAGATTACGCGCCCTCGCGGGAGACCCGGCCGCGGACGCGGCCGCGCTCCTTGGCGTCGAGGATCACCTTGCGGAGCCGGACCGCGGTCGGGGTCACCTCGACGCACTCGTCCTCGTTACAGAACTCGAGCGCCTGCTCCAGGCTCAGCAGACGCGGCGGAACCAGGCGCTCCAGTTCCTCCTGGTTGCTTTGCCGCATGTTGGTGACCTTCTTCTCCTTGGTGATGTTCACGTCCATGTCGTCATTGCGGGAGTTCTCGCCGACGATCATGCCCTCGTACACCTCGGTGGTGGGGGACACGAAGAGCGAGCCGCGCTCCTGCAGGTTGAACATCGCGTAGCTGTTGGACGCGCCGGTCCGGTCCGCGACGAGCGAGCCGGTGGCCCGGCCGCGGATCTCCCCCGCCCACGGCTCGTAGCCCTCGAAGACGTGGTGCGCGATCCCGGTGCCCCGGGTCTCGGTGAGGAACTGGGTACGGAAGCCGATCAGGCCGCGGGACGGGACGAGGAACACCAGGCGCACCCAGCCGGTGCCGTGGTTGGTCATCGTCTCCATCCGCCCCCGGCGCACCGAGACGAGCTGGGTGACCGCGCCCAGGTACTCATCGGGAACGTCGATGGACAGGCGCTCGACCGGCTCGTGCAGCTTGCCGTCGATCTCGCGGGTCACCGCGGTCGGACGGCCGATGGTCAGCTCGTAGTTCTCCCGGCGCATCGTCTCCACCAGGATCGCCAGCGCCAGTTCGCCGCGGCCGCGCACCTCCCAGGCGTCCGGGCGCTCGGTGGCGATCACCTGAAGGCTCACGTTGCCGATGAGCTCGCGGTCGAGGCGGTCCTTAACCAGCCGGGCCGTCACCTTCGTACCCCGCTCCCGGCCGGCCAGCGGCGAGGTGTTGGTGCCGATCGTCATCGAGATGGCCGGCTCGTCCACCGTGATCAGCGGCAGCGGGCGCGGGTCGACCGGGTCGGCGAGGGTGTCGCCGATCATGATGCCGGCGATGCCGGCGATGGCCGCGATGTCGCCGGGGCCGGCCTCGTCCGCCGGCTTGCGCTCGAGTGCCTCGGTGAGCAGCAGTTCGGTGATCTTCACCCGCTCGATCGAGCCGTCGTGCTTGATCCAGGCCACCTGCTGGCCGCGCTTGATCGTGCCGTTGTGGATCCGGCACAGCGCGATCCGGCCCAGGTAGGAGGAGGCGTCGAGGTTGGTGACGTGCGCCTGGAGCGGGGCGCCCGGGTCGTACTTCGGCGCGGGGATGGTGCTCCTGATGACGTCGAAGAGGGGCTCCAGGTTCTCGCTGTCCGGCAGGCCGCCGTCCTCGGGCCGGTTCAGGCTGGCCCGGCCGGCCCTGGCGGAGGCGTAGACGATCGGGAAGTCGATCTGCTCCTCGGTCGCGTCCAGGTCCAGGAACAGCTCGTAGCAGGCGTCGATGACCTCGGCGATCCGCGCGTCCGGGCGGTCGACCTTGTTGATCACGAGGATGACCGGGAGGCTCGCCTCCAGGGTCTTGCGCAGGACGAACCGGGTCTGCGGCAGCGGGCCCTCGCTCGCGTCCACCAGCAGCACCACGCCGTCCACCATGGACAGGCCGCGCTCGACCTCGCCGCCGAAGTCCGCGTGGCCGGGCGTGTCGATGATGTTGATCGTCAGCCCGCCGTGCTTGACCGCGGTGTTCTTCGCGAGGATCGTGATGCCCTTCTCGCGCTCCAGGTCGTTGGAGTCCATCACGCGCTCGTTGACGTGAGCGTGCGCGCCGAACGCGCCAGACTGCCACAGCATCGCGTCGACCAGCGTGGTCTTGCCGTGGTCGACGTGCGCCACGATGGCGACGTTGCGCAGGTCATCGCGCGTTGCCGACTGCGTCGCGCTGGTCATGGTGATCTCCTGCTGTACGGGCATGCGTGAGTCTCGCTCATTCGGCATCGGGGCTTCGCCAGGACGGCTGCGCCGGTGGTCCGGCCCGCCCGCGGCTGGGGCCGCGAGTCGCGGCAGCTCCCAGTCTATTGGACGCCCCGACCGCCGGCCCCAGCGGCCGACGGCCGCCGCCAGGCCGGCGCGTTCCCGCGACGGCCGCCGGGACTTAGACGGCTAAGACGGCTTACCCGGGCCTAAGCGGCAGCGAGGGCCTTAGATACGGCGAACGACCAATAGCGGGACGGGGGCGCCTTAGCACGAACCTGTAGGTACGGCGGAAACCACGGCGGTTCCGTCGGACGAGACGGGAGGACCCCATGAACGGGAACCTGAGGTACGAGATCGCCAG
>DAHWEX010000287.1 GCA_027326205.1 Actinomycetota bacterium | reverse complement strand
ACGCGAACACGGCGCGCCGCCCGTGCTCAACGCCGACGGTCCCGCGATCCGCGGCTGGCTGCGGTGAACGCCGCCGCGAGCGCGCCGGGTAACGGCATCAAGGCGGCGATCATCGATGCTCCCGGCGCCGAACCGCGGCTGGGCTCCGTCGTGCTGCCGCCGCGGATGTCCGGCACCACTCTGGTCGCCGTGGCCGCGGCGCCACTGAACCCGCTGGACCTGGTCATCGCCTCCGGGGCATTCCACTCGGCCCGGCACGAAGCCCCCTACGTCCCGGGCAGCGAGTGCGTGGGCGCCGTGCTCGACTCCGACCGCTACCCGCGCGGCTCCCTGGTCTACGCCGAGTGCCACGCGTCACCGGCCACGCCGGGCTCCTTCGCCGCGCAGGTGCTCGTCGCCGACGAGGACCTGCTGCCGCTGCCCGACGGTCTCGACCCGAAGCTGGCCGCGGCCGTCGGGAACTCCGGCACGGCTGCGTTCATGCCGCTGATCGAGGAGGCCAGACTGCGCCCCGGAGAGACGGTGCTGGTGCTCGGCGCCACCGGCGCGGTCGGCCAGCTCGCGGTCCAGATAGCGCACCGGTACGGGGCGGGGCGGGTAATCGGCGTCGGGCGCGATCGGGCAGCGCTCGGGCGCTTGCGCGTCCTCGGCGCGGACGCCGTTGTCGGGCTGCAGGCCGGCGAGAGCGTCGATGAGCTGGCGGCCCGGTTGCTGGCGGCGACCGGACCGGTCGACGTCGTCCTCGACGGCGTGTACGGGGTGCCGCTGGAGGCGGCGCTGCGGGTCTGCGCGCCACGGGCGCGGGTGGTGAACATCGGCAACCCGGCCGGGGCGACAGCGCAGGTGCCGGCCGGGCTGCTTCGCGGCAGGCAGCTCACGCTGTCCGGCTTCGCCGGCCTGCACACCCCGCTGCGCGACAAGCGGGCGGCGCTGACGTGGCTATGGACCGCCGTTGCCTGCGGCAAGCTCCAGCTTGAGGTCCGCACCTTCTCACTCGAGGAATTCCCGGCGGCGTGGCGAGCGCAATCCGCCTCGCCGCACGCCAAGTTCGTCATTGCGCCCGAGCGCTTGACCCAGCGGACGGCACCGGCCGCATGACGACACAGCCAGAGACAGACGCGGCACCGTCTTCGCGGCCGGTGGTCGACTGCGTGGTTGTCGGCGGCGGCCCTGTCGGCCTGCTGACCGCAGTCTTCCTCGGACAGGCCGGCTTGCGGGTGTCCGTCGTGGAGCGCCAGCCGCGGCGGTATCCGCTGCCGCGGGCATGCACCATCGACCACGAGGCGCTGCGCATTCTCCAGGCAGCGCGATTCATGGCCGACCACGCCGGCCTGTTCGAGCCGTCCCAGGGGGAACGAGGCGGGTACGAGTTCCGTAACGGAAAAGGCGAGCTCCTTCAGGCCATCGACTGGAACAGGACCGCCGAGTCGGGGTGGGCGAACACCAACGGCTTCTACCAGCCCGACCTCGAGGCGGGTCTCGAGCAACAGGCGGTCGCGACGCCGGGCGTGCGGGTTCACCGTGGATGGACCCTCCAGTCACTGTCCCAGGACCGCGAGGGAGTGACCGCCGCCCTAGCTCCCACCGGGCGGCCAGGCGAGATCGCGCAGGTCCGGTCGCGGTGGCTCATCGGTGCCGACGGAGCCAACAGCTCCGTCCGCTCCCAGTTGGGCATCGACGTCGGGGATTCGGGATTCGAGGCCGACTGGCTGGTGGTGGACTACCAGCCGCTGGCCGAGGAAAAGTGGAGCGCCTTCGTCACCCAGTACTGCGATCCGGCCCAGCCGGCCACCGCGGTCAACAGCGGCCCGGGACGGCGGCGGTTCGAGTTCATGCGCCGCGCGGACACGACCGTCGAGGAGCTGGGCCAGGACGCCGCCGCCTGGCGGCTCATGGCACCCTGGGGCGTGACACCGCAGACCGCCCGGCTGGAACGGCACGCCGTCTACACGTTCCGGGGGCGGTGGGCCCGCACCTGGCGTAGCGGGAACGCCTTCCTCGCAGGTGACGCAGCCCACCTCATGCCCCCCTTCCTCGGGCAGGGGCTGTGCGCGGGCTTGCGGGACGCCCGGGCGCTTACCTGGCGGCTGGCCATGGTGCACGGCGGCCTGGCGACGCCGGCTGTGCTCGACACATACGGGCCGGAACGCAGCGGGCACGTCCGGGAGATCATCGACGAGGCAGTAGCCGCTGGCCGTATCATCTGCGAACTCGACGTCAACCGGGCTGCCGCCAGGGACGCCGAGATGAAGAAGCACTTCCGGGATGCTGATGCCGCCACCCGGGAGCCCCCGCACCCCCGTCTGGGCGAGCCGTCGCTTACGGTCGCGAGCGGGGGCGCCGACGGACGGCTGGCGCCCCAGGGGAGGGTCCGCGTTGCCGAACGAGTGGGCCTGTTCGACGACGTCGTCGGCGGCGGGTGGCAGCTGATCAGCCGCATCGGCGATCCCGCCCGGCTCCTGGGGGACAAGGACGCGTCCTGGTTCCGGCAGATCGGCGGCGTGACCGCCGACGTGTCCGGTGCGGGTCCCGTCCAGGATCTCGACGCCGCCTACGAGCGCTGGTTCGACGCACATGGGTGCGAGGTATTTCTCGCACGGCCCGACTTTTACGTGTTCGCGGCCGGCCAGCACGCTGACATCCCCCGCTACGTCTCGCGGCTGCGCCAGGCGCTCCAGCCAGTCTCGTCAACGGGAAAGTGATCGGGATGGGGCATGCTCGCAATCAGGCTGACGAACTGGCGACCGGCTTCCCGGGCGCAGGATCGGGTCTTTCCGCGTTGAACCATGGAGGAACATCATGAGCACCAAGCAGGATCGGGCGCTAAGCGGCGAGCTTCCCGAGGCGCACCGGCCGCGGCCGGGCGGTTCGTTCGACGCGACGGTGATCACGTTCGCGGCGATGGGGCTGTTCGACAGCCTGACCGCCGACCAGCGCGGGCGGGTGCTGCTGCCCCAGAC
>DAHWEX010000267.1 GCA_027326205.1 Actinomycetota bacterium | reverse complement strand
GCGCGCCCGATCAGGCCGACGGCAGCCACGGCCGCGGCGGAAGCCCCCGCGAAGCCCAGCAGCCCGCGCCGCGACCCTCTCTGCCCCGTCCGGCGCCTGCTCCGGCGATGCCGGAAGCTGAATCGCCTTGAGCACACGGAGCCCCCGCAGTATGGAGATCACACATCGCGCTGGTTTCCCTCCCGCCTTACCCGCACCGTTACGGGTCATGGTGGTGTTATAAAACGACGAGGGTCCAGCAGGGCGAATGCTTAGGCTTCGCGCTTCCGTTCCCGGCTAGCCGGCCGGCCTCACTGGGCTGCCGGGTTGCCGGGGTCGGCCAGGCGGCCGCCGGCCACGATCGCGGCGAACCGCCGCTCGACTTCGGGGATCCGGTCGGCGTGGGTGAACGCGAGCGGCCGCCCGTGGGCGACCGCGTCGAACGCGATCCTGGCCGCCTCGTCCGGGGTGATCGCGTCGGGGTAGTCCGCGCGGCTCATGCCGGTGGCGACCTTGCCCGGCAGCAGCAAGGTCACCCCGACGTCGGCGCCGGCGTCGGCCAGTTCGCCGTTGAGCGACTCGCACAGCCCGAGCAGCGCGTGCTTGGCCGCGACGTACGGGCTGATGCCGGGCCGGGCCGTGACCGAGGCCATCGACCCGGTCACGAGCAGCCGGGCCGGCTGGCCGTCCTCGATCAGCCGGGGCACGAACGCGCGGGCCAGGTGGACCGTGGCCATGAAGTTCACGCTCATCACCCGCTCCCAGTCGGCCGCGGTCAGCTCCCAGGCGCGGCCGGTCACCACGATCCCGGCGTTCGAGCAGACGAGCTGAACCGGGCCGAGGGCGAACGCGGTCTGGGCGAGGCGGTCGATGTCGGCCGCCTGAGACACGTCGGCCACCACCGTCGTGACCGCCGCGCCCGAACCGCGCAGCCGGGCGGCGGCGGCGTCCAGGGCATCGGCGCGGACGTCGGACAGCACCACGGGCAGGCCCCGGCCGGCCGCGGCGGCGGCCAGCGCGTAGCCGATCCCGCTGGCGCCGCCGGTCACCACCGCGACCCGTCCCGGCTCGATGCGCATGTGCGGCTCCTTCGTAGCTACGACCGCGGGGCGGCCGTCACCGCAGCGAAGCGGCCAGCGGGAACAGCTTCTCCTGAGCGACGAGCGGGTTGTAGTGCTCCGCGATCCAGGCGATGCGGCCGTCTCTGACCCGGAGACTGAACACGTACGTGTTGGCATACTGCTCGCCGTTGATCAGTGTCGCCTGGGACTGCGCCTCGATGACGACCCGGTCATCCTCAGCGGTGATGGCGTCCACCGTAAAGCGAATGGGCGTCTGGCACATCCGGGCGAGCAGGCGGATCGCGCTCTGGTAGTCGGACTTCGAGACCGGCCCCTGCGTGGTCAGCCAGGCGGTCATGTCGTCGGTCAGCAGGCTGTCCGGCAGGTCGCCCGCCGTGACGGCGGACAGGTAGGCGCCCGCCACCGCGTAATTTGACGGCGACATCAGCGCGGTGGCATCCGGATGGCGCCGTCGAGGCGGATGGTCTCGCCGTTGACGTAGGAGTTCTCCAGCAGGCTGACCGCGAGGTGGGCGTAGTCGTCCGGGTCGCCGAGCCGCCTCGGGTGCGGCACCGCGGCGGCCAGGCCGTCCCTGATGTCCTGCCTGAGGCGGGCGAGCATGGGGGTGTCGAAGGTGCCAGGGGCGATCGTGTTCACCCGGATCTGCCTGCTGGCCAGGTCGCGCGCGGCGACCAGGGTGATGCCGTGCACGCCCGCCTTGGACGCCGTGTAGGACGTCTGGCCGATCTGGCCGTCGAAGGCGGCGACCGACGCGGTGAGCACGATCGCGCCGCGCTCCCCGTCCACCGGTTCCGACCGGGCGATCCGGGCCGCGCTCAGCCGCAGGATGTTGTACGTGCCGACCAGGTTCACCCGGATGACCTCGGCGAAGGTCTCGAGCGAGCCGGGGTTCCCTTCCTTGTCCAGGATCCGCACCCGGTCGCCGCCCCGGCCCGCGCAGTGCACGACCGCGCGCAGCGGGCCGTTAGCGGCCTCGATCGTGTCGAGCGCGTCGTTCACCGCCGTCTCGTCGGTGACGTCGGTCTTGGCGTAGACGACGCCGGCGCCGAGGCTGGCGAGGTCGTCGTCGGACGGCGGGTTCAGGTCGGCGATGCCGACCTTGGCGCCGGCCGCCAGCAGGCGGCGGGCGGTCGCCAGGCCGAGCCCGGACGAGCCGCCGGTGACCAGGGCGGAGAT
>DAHWEX010000262.1 GCA_027326205.1 Actinomycetota bacterium | reverse complement strand
TGGCCCTCGTCGCGGGCCGCGCGTTCCCGTTGCAGCCGCTCGGCGACCTTGAGACTGGTGAAGGTCTTGCCGGTGCCGCAGGCCATGATCAGCCTGCCCCGGCCGTGCTTCACGAAGCCCGTGAACACGGCCTGGATCGCGTCGACTTGGTGCGGGCGCGGCTGCTTCTTCGCGTGCAGGGTCAGCTCGACCTCGACGGCCACGTCACTGGGGGCTGGGACGCGCCAGTCGATCGGGCTGGCGGCGATGTCCGCTAGCCCGACCCGCGTGACCGGGATCTGCTGGTCCTCCAGTGCCTCCTCGGCGTGCGGACCCCACTTCTCCGTCGTGGAGATGATCATCCGGCGGGTAAAACCGCCCTTCCCCGAAGCGGTGAAGAACGAGTCGATATCCGCCTTCGAGACCGTGTGATCGGCCTCGTAGAACTTGCACTGGATCGCGCAGAAGCCGCCCGTCTCCCGGTCCTGGGCGACCAGGTCGATCCCGGTGTCCTGCTTGTTCGCCGCCGCCCCCGGCCAGTCGGCCCACAGCCACACCCTGCTGAACTGCTCCGCCCACGTCGGGTCGATTCCCAGGTAACTGCGCATCAGCTTCTCGAACCGGGATCCCCGCTCATGGTTCGTGGCGGACGTCTCCCGGATCATCCGAAGCACATCGTGCACGGTGGTCATCGTCTCAGCCAATGTGCTTCGCACCCCGTCACAGTAAAGGCTCGCGGCTGCGGGCCGCAGGTTCACAACGAGTCCTCAGAGCCTATCGCCGGCAGGCAGTCTGCCGATCTGATGTTCGGCAGTGTTACCCGTTCGGCCGGGCGGACCGCATGGTGACCTTGATGCTGTTGTCGCCGTGCCTGGCTACCTCGGCCAGGCCGAGTCGCTGGTAGAGGGCCTGTGCGCGGTGGTTGACGGCGAGCACGTCCAGGACCAGGGCTTTGCCGTTCTGCCGGGCCTCGTCGAGGAGGGCACTGACCAGACGGGTGCCGATGCCGTGACCTTGATGATCGGGGTGGATCTCGACGCGGGCCAGGTAGATCTCGTCAGGGCGGTGCTCGATGTCGAGCACGCCGATGTCTGTCCCGCCGGCGGTGATGATCTGCCAGCGACTGGGGTTGAAGGCGCGGGCGTGGTGCTCACGCTGGACGTGCTCGTCCCATCCCCAGGTCGCGGTGACGTAGCTCCTCATCGCCGCCTTGTGCAACTGGTAGCAGAACTCGCTGTCGGCCGGGGTGGCCGGCCGCAGCGCGACGGGGGTCATGCCGCCGCCTGCCCGGGACGCCCGATCAGGGGGCCGCCCGGAAAGACGTCATCCTTCCGGCCATGATGGCCAGGCATGCGCCGTGGACTTCGGTGAGCACCAGGTTGCACCTCCCGATCGGCGTAGCAGCAGCGCCGGTCTTGCCGGAGACTTCTACTCGATCAGCGGGAAGGTACACCTCTGCCCGGCCGGTGGCACACGGGTTTCAAGCGTCGCTCACCGCCTCGGGGCATGGGGCTGAGTCGGAGTACCCCCGGTAGAGCGGCCTACCGGGGGTGGGGGTGTCGTGCTGATTGGGCTATTTCTTGAGCGACCGCATTAGCTGGGACCAGTTAGCAGGAGTTACCCGCAGAACCAGCCCGTTCCCGTTGTCTCTCGTGTCCCGCACGGCCACGTGACCAGGCACGCTGGCGACCTCTACGCACTGCCCGCCAGAACCCCCGCTGTAGCTGGACTTCCGCCAGTCTGTCTCAGTCAAGGTCTCTCCCGATCTGTCGCATGAGCGCTACTGAGTCCCTGGGCGACAGTGCCGCCGCACGGAGCATCCCCATCACTGTAGTCAGGTCGGATACCTCTGCGGGGTCATGGATCAGGCGTGCGCCGCCGAAGCACTCCGAGTAGGCCACGGTGGGCTGCCCGGTGCGCTCGTAGAAGTAAAGGAGACCTTCAACCCCCGCGTGGTCGTGGGCGGAGTACGGGAGTACCTGGATGACCGTTCCCGGGGCTTCTCCGGTCTTGATGAGGCGGTCCAGCTGGTTTCCCATGGCTTCCCGACCACCTATGACGTGCCGGAGCGCTCCCTCGTGGATGACGTACGTGAGCTTTGGCGGCTTCGGCCGGCTCAGGACGCCCTGACGTTCGATGCGCCCCTGCAAGATGCGCTCTACCGCTTCTTCGTCATCGTGCGGCTTCCTGGCACGGATCAGGGAACGCGCGTAGTCCTCGGTCTGGAGAAGGCCGGGAACCGCGCCCAGTTCCCACCCGGTGATCTTGGCTGCCTCACGCTCGATCGGGACGACGGGCGCGAACCAGGTCGGGAACGACTCCCGCTGCAGGTCTTCCCAGAGCCGCAAGAACGTCCCTGGCAGGTCGAAGGCGTCTTCGCTGTCACAGCGCTTCGCGAAGTCGTCGGTTGCGCCCTTGTCGCCTCGTTCAACGTCGGAGACGTAGGAGCCGCTGTAGCCGATCTTCGCGCCTAGCTCTACCTGGGTCCACCCTCGCCGCGTGCGGTGCGCCCGCAACTCCGCCCCGAACCTCTTCTTTGCGCTGGACTCCCCTGGCTCCACGCTCGCTACGCCCCTTCTCCGCCGGACTCCGTCCAGAGCGACCCTGGTTTTGCGCCACCACAGAGCGCTCACGTTGTCAATACCCACGGTACGCCCGCGATGTCACGCTAGCCATACGTTCCCGGCGCGCTGGCACGGCCTTCACGCCGGGGACGGGGTCCGGGGCCGTTACCCGTGGGCGGCTTGCGGAATGGCCCCTCGGTGCCTCGGACCCGTCCATGCCATCGCCGCAAGCCAGGGAGAGACAGTGCGTACCTTCTCGGAGCTGACGAAGGACCAGCTCACCGAAGCCCACGACAGCGCTGACAAGCTGATCAGCGAGAAGTACCGGAGCTACCTGCCGGGGCGGCTGCTCTCCCTGCTGCTGGGACGGTACCGCGACGACCTGGCCGAGGCTCTCAGGATGCCGCTGCCGGAGCTTCCGCACCGGGCGGGGCCGGTCAGGGCCGTGAAGCTTGACGACCTCACCACGGGCGAACTGAACGACGTGTCCGGAGCGGTGCAGGCCCTGGTGACGCGGTACGCGGACACGATGGACGATCCCGCCTTGCCGGAACTCCTCCGGGACTTCAGGGATGCCCTCGTGATCGAGAAGGCCGAACGGGCGGGCATCGCTGCGGAGATGCGGGCGAAGGCATCGTGAACGCCACCGACGCGCAGGTCATGTCGTGGCGCGGCAGCGGGAAGGCGTACCAGAAGATCGCCGCCGAGATCGCGGAATGGGCGCGCGGCCAGGAGCGCGGGTCGGTGCTGCCCAATAACGAGGTCTTCGGGCACAAGGCCGATGTCGAGGCCAGCCCCAGCACGTACAAGCGCGCGAAGCAGTTCCTCGTGACACATGGAGTCCTGGAGACCAACGACGGCCCGTTCTACGTCGCGTAGCCCAGGACCACGCCCCAGGCAACAAGGAGGGCCGCTCCGTGCAGCCGCACACCCCCGGGCCGGTGGTCCGCCAGCCCCCAGGCTCCGCCCCTGGTCAGGACATCCATCGCGCCCTAGCCAGCCTGGAAGGTAAGTTCCCGTCGGCCGTTATCTGGTTCGGGAGGGCAACGGGGCACTGGTGGGCAATGGCCGGCGCGGGACGCCGTGCCCAGCTGCTGGAGGCCGAGTCGCCCAGCGCCTTGACGGCAGCCCTGGCCCGCCCCGACATCGCTGGCCTTTCCATGTCGGACTCTAGAGGGCCGGCCCCCACGTGCCCGCAGGCGCTTCTCCGGACCCGGCACTCTACGGAGTAAGGTCAACCCTTGGACGGGACGCTAGGCGATAGCCCGTCTCTCTGAGCACCTTGCGGCCAGAGGGGTCGGCCGGCGGCACTTCCAATCCCGCAGCCACCCGCCTGCACGCCTCGATATCGTCCGCGTTTCCCCCCGACTTCCGCTGCGGCCGCAGCCACGCCAGGTGATACGGGATCCAGTAGTCCAGCAAGACCATCATGCCCCCTGCAGCATCGGGGCCATCGCCGCCGACGGACCTGGAACGGGCCGGCTCCTCACCAGCGCGGCCACCTTAGCCCCAATGCCGGGTAGTTAGGGGCTGAGGTCGGCTGTCAAGCGGTTCGGCCGTGATCACGGAATGTGCTGACATGGCAACGGAGGTCCGGTAAGACGGGTGTCGACCAAGACCTTCCCGTTCCGAGGACCTCCGTTGCGTGCCCATTCTGCCATCCGTTCGGCTGTTGTTGCCGTTACCAGGACTATTACGGTGGCTGCGGGGACATTCGCTCCCGGTCACCTGGGCGAGCTGACCCGGATCATCCCGTTCGAGCTGGCCGACGCCGTGCTTGATGAGTTCCCCGGTGCGGCCGAGCGGCGGGTGCGGCTGCTGCCGTCCCGGGTCGGCCTGTATTTCGTGCTGGCGCTGTGCCTGTTCCCGCAGCCCGGCTACCTGGGAGTATGGGGCAAGCTCACCGCCGGGCTGCGGGCGCTGGGGCTGCCGGGACCGTCGCCGAAGGCACTGCGGGACGTCCGCCGCCGGATCGGGGCCGGCCCGGTCCGGCGCCTGTTCGAGGTGCTGGCCGGGCCGCTGGGACAGCCCCGCACGCCCGGGATCATGTTCGGCGGGTACCGGACGGTGTCCTTTGACGGCTGCAAGTCGATCAGGGTGCCTGATACCGCCTCGAACCGGGCGTGGCTGGGCAAGCTGAACGCGTCCAATGGCGAGACCGGCTACCCGGCGCTGTCGCTGATGGCCCTGGCCGAGACGGGCACCCGGGCGCTGCTGGGGGCGGTCTTCGGGTCCGCCGCCGGCGGGGAGACCGGGCAGGCCCGGGCGCTGCTGCACCTGCTGGACGCCACGATGCTGGTGCTGATGGACCGGGGCTTCGACGGCGGGGACTTCCTCGCCGCCGTCGCCGGCACGAAGGCGCAGTTCCTGGCCCGGCTGACCTCCACCCGCCGCCTGCCCGTGCTGCGGCACCTGCCCGACGGGTCGTTCCTGTCCGTCATCGGCGGCGTCAGGGTCCGCATCATCACCGCGCAGGTGACCGTGACCTGCCATGACGGCACCAGCTATGGCGGCACGTACCGGCTGGCCACCACTCTCCTTGATCACCGCGCGTACCCCGCGCAGGCGCTGATGGCCCTGTACCACGAGCGCTGGGAGCACGAGGTCACCTACCTGGCGCTGCGCCATACCCTGCTCCAGGGCCGGGTCCTGCGGTCCGGCGACCCGGCCGGGATCGAGCAGGAAACATGGGCGCTGCTCGCCGTTTACCAGGCACTGCGCAGCGCGGTCACCGACGCCGTCCAGTCCGTGCCCGGTACCGACCCCGACCGGGCCAGCTGGCAGATCGCCGTCGGCACTGCCCAGGACCTCGTCATCACCGCGGCGAACATCACCGATCCGGACACCGACCTGCCCGGCGACATCGGCCGTGCCGTCCTCGCCCGCCTGCACGGCCCGCGCCGGCCCCGCGTCTGCGCCCGCAAGGTCAAGTCCCCGCTCAGCCGCTGGAACAAGCACCCCGACGGCAAGCCTCGCACGACCAGGAACATCACCAGCATCACCGCACACATCGACGCCGCGCACCACCAGCCCGCGACACGCCGGCGCAAATCCGTGACAAACCCCGCCGGACCTTAACTCCCCTGCATTGGGTCTACCCGGACATCAAGGTCGGCCAGGCGCTGCGGGCCGCGTCCTGGTTCTGCCAGAACTGGGACGCGGCGCTGGCGTCGTCGCTGCTGGACGACTTCGGGGTGCGGGCGAACAAGGCGGTCCGGGACCTGTCGCGCGGGCAGCGCTCGGCGCTCGGGATCACGATCGGGCTGGCCGCCCGGGCCGAGGTGACGCTGTTCGACGAGCCGTACGCGGGCCTGGA
>DAHWEX010000261.1 GCA_027326205.1 Actinomycetota bacterium | reverse complement strand
ACGCCGGCGACCCTCACGCCGACGCCGACGACTTCCACGCCGACCGCGACAACCCCGGCTCCCACTCCCACTCCCACTCCGACCCCGACGACGCCCACCTCGACTCCGGCGACCACGAGCCCGGCGACCACGAGCCCGGCGACCTCGACTCCGGCGACCTCGACTCCGGCGACCACGAGCCCGGCGACCACGAGCCCGGCGACCACGAGCCCGAGCCCGACCCACGCGACATCCCCGGCCGCCGTGGGGCGCGCCTGAGCGCGCCACGGCTCGCCGTCGCATTCGCGCCGGCCGCAGGACGCCGGGACGGAGGTCCCTCCCGGCCGGTGCGGTACGGCCCTGCCGCGCGGCCGCGCGGCAGGGCGATGCTGAGCGCAGGACTCCGCGAACAGCAAACAGGAGGCGCACGCGCGATGCGGCCAGGGACTGGCGCGACCGGGCTCAGTACAGGCAAGAAGGCCCGGTCTCTCCGGGCTCCGCGAGGCACTCGCCACGTACCCCGGCGGCCGGCGGCCAGCGCGCCGGCGGGCCCCACGGCGGACAAGCCGCTGCTGCGCGGCTGGATTCACGGCGTCGCCACCCCGGCGGTACTCGCCGCGATGGTGGCGCTCGCCTGGCGTGCGTCGACGGCCGCCGCCACGGTGGCCGTCGCCGTCTACGCGGTTTCCGCCGTCGCGCTGTTCGCGGTGAGCGCCGTCTACCACCTGGGCACCTGGGGGCCGCGGGCGCGGCGGACACTGCGCAGCGTCGACCACGCGGACATTCTGCTGCTGATCGCGGGCACGTACACGCCGATCGCGGTCCTCACCCTGCGCGGCACCGCCCGGCTGGTCATCTTGTCCGTCGTCTGGGCGGCCGCGCTGCTCGGCGCGGTCTTCCGGGTAGCGTGGGCCGGCCTGCCGCGCTGGGTATCGGTCTCGCTGTACGTGGGCCTGGGCTGGGCGGCGGCGTTCGTCGTGCCCCAGTTGCTGCGCGGGGCCGGCCCGGCCGCCCTGGGGCTGATGGTCGCCGGAGGCGTGCTGTACACCCTCGGGGGCCTGTCGTACGGGCTCAGGCGGCCAGATCCGTGGCCCCGCGTGTTCGGCTTTCACGAGATCTTCCACGCCTGCACCGTCGCGGCGTTCGCCTGCCAGTACGCCGCCGTCTCGCTCATCGTCTGGCGCGCGGGCTGAGCGGCCGGCGCCGGCCGGCCCGGCGGAAAGGGCCGGCCAGCGGCTTGGGCGCGGTCACCTCTTGCTGGGCACGGTCACTTCTTGGCGACGGCGACCGGGATGCTCTTCACCGCCTCCGGGTGCCCGTCCTTGAGGGCGACCTTGACCGTCAGGATGCCGTCGGCGTACCCGGCGGTGACGTCGTCGGCGTCCGTGCCGGACGGGAGCGGGATGGAACGGCTGAACGCCCCGTACCGGAACTCCGAGCGGTGCTTGCCGTCGACCCGGCTCGCGCGTTCCGCGCGAATCGAGAGGAAGCCGGCTCCGACCGTGACCTCGAGCTCCTTCTCCGGGTCGATCCCGGCGAGCTCGGCCCGGACCACGTAGTGCCCGTCCTCGGTGTAGTCCTCGATCCTGATGGGCTGGCCCAGGTACGGCCTGAGCGTGTGGAAGGGCTCCTCGAACCAGTCGATGAACTCCGGGATCACGGTCCGCGGGTCCCGTCGCAGGATGGTGCTCATCTGTCTGCCTTTCGGTGCGGTCCCCGGCCTCTATGCCGGGCTTTTCCTTCTTCTCCCGCCGCCGTCCGGGGCGCCAGGCGCAGCGGCGAATGCCCCGGGCAGCGGCGGGACGTTCGCCCCGGCTAGCTCGCCTGCGCGGTCGGTGCGTCCGCTGCCTGCGCCGCGGGCGGCGACTGGCCGAGCCGGTCGATGATGTCGACGACGCCGTCCACGTCCCACATCAGCCGGACGGCGACCGGGATGAGGTCTCCGTGGGCTCCGGTGGCGGGGTCCAGCCGTCCGGTGAGCGTCGCGACCCCCTCCCGCACGGTCACGTCCGCCTCTCCGGGCTGGGCGTGCAGGATCTCGTCGAGCACCTGGCGGACGTCGCCCGCGATGTCCTCGTCCGAGCGCAGGAACACGGCCAGCAGGTCCCGCCGGCTGACGACGCCGATCAGCTTGCCGTGCTCGTCGACGACCGGGAGGAGCCGGACGTGCCGGGTGCTCATCAGCCGGCCTGCCGCGTGCACGGTCACGTTCGGCCCGATGGTGATGGCGGGCGTGCTCATCAGCGCGGCGGCGGTGAGCGCCGGGTGCCGCTCGGCGCGCGGCAGCAGGTGCGGGCGGCGGGCGGAACGCAGCCGACGCGCCGTCTTGGCTTCCGCGGCGAGCAGGTCGGCCTCGGTGACGACCCCGGCCACCTCGCGGCCCATCTTCAGCACGGGCATGCCGCTGATCCGGTGCTCGGTCAGCAGCCGGGCGATCTCCTTATAGGGGGTCGACCGGTCGACCGTGACCACGGCGGTCGCCATCACGTCGCCAACCCGGCGGGACCATCCGTGGACGCCCGCCTCCTGGGCGGTGCGGCGCTGGTAAACCGCCGGCTCTGCGGCCCCGGCCGTGCCGGACGCGGCAGCCGGGAACTGCTCGTTCAGGTGCTCCGCCACGCTGTCCACGGCCCGGGTCACGTCCGCCTCACTCGCCCGGCCGCGCAAAGAGTCGTAATACGCCGCGCCGAGATGGCGCAGCATCCCGTCGAGGTGGGTATCAGTGCGGGACATCGATGCTCATCTCCCTTTTACTCCTCACCTTCGAGTCTCCCCGCGCCCGTGCCCGGCGGCCACGGGCGGACGTCCCGCCCTGGCTGGACCTTCGTCACCAGCGGCGGAGCGGGGACCGCGGCTCAGGCCCGGGTCGTCCAGCGCGGCCCGGTCGCCTGCCAGTCGGCGTCCCAGGCGGTCATCCGGCGCTTGTCGAACGCCCAGAGGATCACATCCGCCGCCACGATGAACACGCCGGCCGAGCCCAGCACCGCGAACGCCCGCGCGAAGTCGGCCTGGCCGGCTACCTGCGCGTCGAGCAGCGGCGCGCTGGACAGGGCGCCGGACAGATCGGTCCACACCTGGATCTGCTGGCCGGCCGTCACGCTGGACGGAAGCGGGACCTCGGCGGTGACGGCCTTGCCATCGGGTGCGCTCCAGCGTGCCCGCGCCTGCCAGGCAAGCTTTTCCTGGCCCGCCGGCGGCGGGGTCACCGACAGCACAACGGCCGTGACCTGGTGCCGGGATGCCTCCTGGGCGAGCTGCGCGTTCCGGGCCGCGCCCTGCGCCCAGGCCCCCGTGGCGAGCACGGCGAATGGCGTGCCGATCGCGAACGCGGCCACCAGCAGCGTCAGCAGGGCGGTCTCGGCCCGGTCGCTGGCGCGCCGCAGCGGATTGCGGTCGAACCGCCACCGCCGCACGAACCGGCCCAGCCAGGTAACGCCCGGTGCCAGCTTCCAGGCGCTCATCGCCTTCACCCCTTCAGACGGCATGAGAAGTCCGCTCTCACGATCCCGCGGCCGCGTGCTGAGCGGCAGGGCCTTAGGGGACGGCTTCCCGGGACCTTCAGCCCACCGAACGGATGGTCCCGGGAACGAGGGACCTTTGCCGCTGGCGCTAGGCCGGTCCCGGCCTGACGCTGCCAGTAGAGCGACGTGGGAGGGACGCAGATGACGACGCGGGGGAATCAACGGCCTCGGCCAGTGCTAAGGCCGGGTGCTCGGCGTGCGTGAGGAGGCAGTGATGGCGAGGATGCCAGTCGTGGCAGGCGTGGACGGTTCGGAGGAATCGCTGCGCGCGGTGGAATGGGCCGCGCTGGAGGCGAGGCGGCACCGGGCGCCGCTGCGGATCGTCGCGGCCCCCGCCCTGCTGCCGCGCGTGAGCGTGCACTCCCAGGACCTGGCGACGGCCGCCGCCAGGCTCGAAGGGGAATCCTGCCGTGCGCTCGACGAAGCCGTCACGCGGGCGGAAGAGATCGCGCCGCGGCAACTCATCGACGCCGACCTGCTGACCGGGCCGCCCGCGCTGGCGGTCACCCAGAGCGGCACCGGCGCGCTCATGCTCGTGGTGGGCGCGCGCGGCGCCGGCGGGTTCGCCGCGATGCTGCTCGGCTCGGTCAGCAGGTACGCCGCCATGCAAGCTTCCTGCCCCGTCGTCGTGGTCAGGGAAGAGACGAGTGCCGTGCACCGCGAGGTCGTGGTCGGCATCCGCGACCCGCGCGACGCCGACCACACCCTGGGGTACGCGTTCGAGGAGGCCGCGCTGCGCGGCGCCACCCTGGTCGCCGTCCATTCCGCCGCTGCCGGGCATGTCGACGCCGAGGCCGACCTGGCCCTGGCCGAGGCGCTGCAGGCCTGGCATGACAAGTACCCCGCCGTGCCGGCCTGGCGGGACGTGGT
>DAHWEX010000408.1 GCA_027326205.1 Actinomycetota bacterium | reverse complement strand
CGAGATCCTCGCCACCGCTGCCGAGGAGATGAACCTGCTCGCCCCGCCGCGGCGGATCACCCGGCCGGACGGCGCGATACTCGGGTTCGCGCCGGAACTCGACCCGACCCTGCAACCGGGCCGGCAGCAGCTAGCCGACATGGTGCTCGACGTAGTCAAGGCCGCGTAGTCACCACCCCACGCAGCTTCGTTAATGCTCCGGCGATGGAGTGCTGCGCCACGTACTCCAGTCGCGTGGCGAATTCCTGCCAGGCTTCCGAGCAGCTGCGGGCAACCTGGACGACAGCCTGCGCGCGATGCAGCGGAACGGCGCTGATCAACTGCTCCCAGTCCACGGGGCTCATCGTGTGCAGGGCAAGCAGTCGCAGCAGCGCGCGTCCCGTCTCGTTGTAACGCAGCGCCGGATCGTTGCGCAAGCTCTCCAAGATCATAGGAGTCATCCGTGCGGAGAGAGAGCGCCCCCGCGTGCGCTCGTCCTCGCCCCTCGGCTGAGACCCGTCCGCCTGAGGCCCGGCGGGCCGGGGTTCGGCCGGCTGGGGTCCGCTCGTGTCCCGGCGTCGCAACGGGACCGGGTCGAGGCCGTTACGCAGCCGTTCCCGCACATCCCTGGCGGTACCAGGCGAGATCCCGGCACGCGTCGCGATCTCACTGATCGCCGCGTCCGGATTCTTCGCGATGAGGTCGCTGGCCATGCGGCGGCCCACGGCCGGGCTGACCGGCCGGATCTTGCCGTCGAGGCCGATCCGGTCCGGCAAGTGCGGAATTTCCGCACTTGTCCGCCGACGGATCGACGCCACCGTCTTGTCCGAGAGTCCCGCGGCGCGCGCGATGGCCCGGTCTGACCACTGCGGGCTGGAGTGGATGATTCGGACCGCGGCGGCTACCCGGTCTGCGCGGGACAGCGGTAGCCCGTGTGCGACGTTCAGCCGGACGGCGAGCAGGAAGGCATCGTCCTCGGCTCCCTCGAACAGCCGCGCTTCGATGTACGCGGTCCCGCTGAGTATCGCGGCGCGGACCCGGTGCATCCCGTCGATCACCCGCATCGTCGTCCGATGCACGACAATCGGCGGCAATTCATCTTCTACTTCGGCCAGGGTCCGAACGTGCTTGATATCTTCGCCCTTAACACGCAACCAATTAGTGAGAACCAGCTCGGTGACTGGAACTCGCTTAGTCGGATATTCGCTCAGGTCGCAATCGTCAATCCTTTGAAGCTGACGTCTGCGTGCTACGTCCAGAATGCGGGGCTCCGCCGGGAATGGCGAATACGCCGGAAGGTCGTCGCTCATAGGATAAGAAAGTAGGGTGCGCGGCTAATTTGCAAAGCCTACCTCCTGACTTAACCGGTTCAGTAAGTACTCTACCCCGTCCTGCTTCGCAGGACAAGGACATCATAGGCCACCGGATAACGCCTTTTCAGGCGTGCCTCATCGAGGCCTCTGCGGTCGCGGTGCCGTCGTCGCGATTATTCAATCGTGAACGCGATTGTTCAACCGTGAACTCGTTTGACGTCGCACTGGCTGCCGGGGCGGAGATGAAGGTGTCAGCCAAGTATGCGACACGACTATTGTGTGCCCGGCGCTTCCCCTTTAGTCTGACCTGGGTCCTCAGCGGAGCCAACGGCATGCACTGCACCGTACCGGGTGGAAACTGACGTAGCGCTGCGATGCGCTAGGGGAGCGGGAGGCAGATCCGTGAAGGGGAGCAATCTGCGGGCTGTGCTGGCTGCGGACATGGAACTTGGCGCGGGTAACGTGCTGCTCAGGCTGGCCGAGCACGGCGCCGACATGGACATGCCGCGGGTGACGTTCGATACCGGCGTCGACGGGATCCCGGCGTGGACCCCGCTGTCGCTGCGCACGCTGACACAGCGGGTAGCCGCGCGTGCGCAGTGGTACGCCCGGCACGGCGTAGGGCGGCGCGACCCGGTCGCGGTCTACGTGACCTCGGCGGCCGACGTGTTCCTCAACTTCTTCGCGCTGACCTGGCTGGGGGCGATACCCGCCCTGATGAACGGGGACATGCCGCCGGAGATCGCGGTCGAGTTCATCAGGCGGCTGGGCGCCGTCGGGGTGCTCGCCGACGACGACCACTCCTGGCTGGCCGGCCGTGACCTTGCCGCGCCGGTCATCGGCTACGCGGCGGACGCCGGCGCCGGCGACCCGGCCGCCGCGCCCGCGCACTGCCGGCATCACCCGGGTGACCCGGTGGCCATCACGCACTCGTCCGGCACGACGCGCATGCCCGCCGCGGTCGTGCACTCGCACCACAGCCTGTTCGCGGCCGTGCGGGCGGTCCGGCTGGCCGAGCCCCGGCAGCATGGCCCGGTGCGCGAGATGTCGGTGTTCCCGCAGGCGCACACGGCCGGCGTCATCATCATGAACGAGGCACTCTGCAACGGGTACGAGCTGCTTTGCCTGTCGGCGCAGGGCGGCGCGCCCGGTCGCAGCGGCGAGGTGATCCTGGACGCCATCGAGCGGTGGCGGCCGACGGCGGTGTACGGCTTTGCCGTCACCTGGGCCGAGCTGGCCCGCTACGACCTGACCAGGCGCGACGTGAGCTCGGTCCGGTTCTGGTCGAACAGCGGGGACTGCGCGCACGAGGCGCACATCCGCCGCCTGATCGCCGTCGGCAGTCACCACGCCTACTCCGGCGGCGCCGTCGTCAGCCTGCCCGGGTCCCGGTTCAACGACACGCTCGGCTCGACCGAGATGGGATACGGCGGGTTCGGCATGAGCCACCGCCCGGGCACCGGGCGCTACGGCCGCTGCGTCGGCAAGCCGCAGCCGTTCGCCGAGATCATCCTGATGGACCAGCAGACCGGCCGGGAGGTCCCGGTCGGCGAGGTCGGGATGGCCGCGGTGAAGTCGCCGACGCTGGCGCTCGGCTACTGGAACGACTCCGTCAGCACGTTCCGGACCCGCTTGAACGGCTACTACCTGACCGGCGACCTGATGTACCGCGATGAGGAAGGCTACTTCTACCACGTTGACCGGGCTAGCGACGCGCTTGACCTCGGCGGCGGGAGGTGGCTCTACACCGCGCTGTCGGAGGAGCGCATCCTCAGGCACTGCCCGGACGTTCGCGACTGCACGTTGCTGGCGGTCCGCGGCAGCGACGGAAGGCTCGCCGTCGACATCCTGCTGGCGCTGGCCGCAGAGGCGGTTCCCGACCGCGACCGGGAGGCGGAGGTCCGCGCCGCGCTCGGCGAGGCAGCGGCGGAGTTGCCGCTGCGCGTCGTGGGCGTCCCCGAGAGCGAGATCGTCCTGGGGCCGACAGGCAAGGTCCGCAAGTTCCTCATGCGCCAGCGGCTGCTGGCCAGCACTAGCACGCCTTGACGGCTCAGTGGGAACGGTTCACCAGGTCTGGTCGACAGCCCCCGGTATTCCAGGCCCCGATACCGCTGACCGCTCTCGGTAATTCATTACCAAGCGGACACGCGCGGTGCTTTCTTCCCGGTTATCTGCCGATTCTCGCTGTAGCCGTTTAATCGCCTCAGCGACTGGCATCGACGTCTTTCGCGGCCGACGCAATGACGCGGGAACCATGCAGGTGAGACTTGGCCCCGTACTCTTGTGACTTTCGTGCAACGCGTGACTCAAGTTCCGCCTGGGGAACGGTAGGTGACCGGGCGCGCCGGGAGGTTTTGCATTTCTTGCCCACTTGCCTAATCAGTCCAAAGGAGTAAATTTTCTTTTGGCTGGGCGGCGTGTTTCCCGCCTGCAGAGGACGACGGCACGTCATTGTCTGATGTCTTGGGAGTTGCCTTTACGAGTTGCCCGAAAATGCAGCCGGTTTCGACAGCTGGCCCGCGACTTAGGACGTGTGCGGGGGGAGAAAGGGAGAACAGGGTGACGGACCTTTTCACGCGGGTAACCGGGAACGCTAATCCTCAGCTTGAGCCCGAATGGGTTGACGAGGTGCTGCTGGCCGGCGCCGCGGATGACGT
>DAHWEX010000240.1 GCA_027326205.1 Actinomycetota bacterium | reverse complement strand
GAGGTCGACCGGCGACTCGAGGTGCTGGCGGGGGGCGGCGACGGTGCCGGCGACCCGGCGGTCCTCGGCCTGCGGGGCACGGCGGCCGTGGCGCAGGCGCAGGTGGCGTACGAGCGCTTCTCGCAGACGTTCGCCGGCGAGCGCTGGGAGGCGCTCGCGGTTAAGGGCGCCCGGGTGCAGCGGCCGCTGTGGGCGTCGACCTCCACCAAGGACCCGTCGCTGCCCGACACCATGTACGTGGTCGACCTGGTCGCCGCCGACACCGTGAACACGATGCCGGAGGCGACGCTGCACGCGACCGCCGACCACGGCGTCCTGCGGGGCGACACCGTGCACGGCACGTACGACGAGGCGCGGGCGCTGTTCGCCTCGCTCGAGGCGCTTGGCGTGCACTACGACGACGTGGTCAAGGTCCTTGAGGACGAGGGCGTCTCGAAGTTCGAGGCGTCCTGGAACGAGATGCTCGCCACGATCAGCAACGAACTCAGCCTGAACTCGTAGCCCACCCGAGGCAGGAACTACAGGAGGTTCCGATCATGGACGTGCCGAACGCCGGCACCCGAGGCCCGGCGCCGGCGAACCCCGGGGTGATCGCGGCCGGCCTCGACCCGGCCAACCCGCTGCGCGACCCCCGGGACCGCCGGATTCCCCGGGTCGCCGGCCCCTGCGTCATGGTGATGTTCGGCGTCACCGGAGACCTGGCGCGCAAGAAGCTGATGCCCGCGCTCTACGACCTGGCCAACCGGGGCCTGCTCCCGCCCGGCTTCTCGCTCGTCGGGTTCGCCCGCCGCGACTGGGAGCACGAGGACTTCGCGCAGGTCACCTACGAGGCGGTCAAGGAGCACGCGCGCACCCCGTTCCGCGAGACGGTCTGGCAGCAGCTGTCGGAGGGCGTCCGGTTCGTGCCGGGCGAGTTCACCGACGACGAGGCGTTCGACCAGCTCGCCGAGACCGTCAGGCAGCTCGACCACGAGCGGGGCACGGGCGGCAACTACGCGTTCTACCTGTCGATCCCGCCGAAGTTCTTCTCCACCGTGGTGCAGCAGCTCAAGCGGTCCGGCCTGTCCGACCCCGGCCCCGCCGGGCCGGACGGCCGCACGCCGTGGCGGCGGGTGGTGATCGAGAAGCCCTTCGGCCGCGACCTGGCGACCGCGAAGGAGCTCAACGACGTCGTCGACGCGGTGTTCCCGGCCCACTCGGTGTTCCGCATCGACCACTACCTGGGCAAGGAAACCGTCCAGAACATCCTGGCGCTCCGCTTCGCCAACACCCTGTACGAGCCGATCTGGAACCGGTCCTACGTGGACCACGTGCAGATCACGATGTCGGAGGACATCGGGATCGGCGGCCGGGCCGGCTACTACGACGGTATCGGCGCGGCCCGCGACGTCATCCAGAACCACCTGCTGCAGCTTCTCGCCCTGACCGCGATGGAGGAGCCGGTGTCGTTCGACGCCGACTCGCTGCGCCAGGAGAAGGAGAAGGTGCTGTCGGCCGTGCGGCTGCCCGCCGACCTCGCCCTGGGGACGGCGCGCGGCCAGTACGCGGCCGGCTGGCAGGGCGGCCGGCAGGTGACCGGCTTCCTCGAGGAAGACGGCATCCCCGCCGACTCCCGCACCGAGACGTACGCGGCGATCAAGCTGAGCGTGGACACGCGGCGCTGGGCGGGCGTGCCGTTCTACGTCCGCACCGGCAAGCGGCTGACCCGGCGGATGACGGAGATCGCGCTGATCTTCCAGGCCGCGCCGCACCTGCCGTTCGCCGCCACCGACACCAAGGAACTCGGCAAGAACGCCCTGGTGATCCGCGTCCAGCCCGACGAGGGGGTCACCCTCCGCTTCGGGTCGAAGGTGCCCGGGTCGGCCATGGAGGTCCGGGACGTGAACATGGACTTCGCCTACGGCGAGTCCTTCACCGAGGCCTCGCCGGAGGCCTACGAGCGACTGATCCTCGACGTGCTGATCGGCGATCCCCCGCTGTTCCCGCGGCAGGAGGAGGTCGAGCTCTCCTGGCGCATCCTCGACCCGGTGGAGCAGTTCTGGGCCGAGAACACCAAGCCGGAGCAGTACGCATCGGGCGGGGCCGGGCCCGCGTCCGCCGACGCGCTGATGGGCCGCGACGGTCGCGCCTGGCGCAGGCTCTAGGGGAGATTCGAAATGACGATCGACCTGACTGACACCACCACCGGCGCTATCGACCACGCGCTGAACGAGGCACGGCGGCGGCTTGGCGGGATGACGCTCGGCATGGTGCTCACGCTCATCGTCGTGACCGACGAGGCGGCGCAGTACGACGCCATCCGGGCCGCCAACCAGGCGGCCCGGGAGCACCCGTGCCGCATCCTCGCCGTCATCGCGCGCAAGCCGAAGGCCGACTCGCGGCTGGACGCCGAGATCCGGGTCGGCGAGTCCTCCCCCGGCGAGACGATCGTGCTGCGCATGTACGGGCCGCTCGGGCAGCACGCCGACTCGGTCGTCGCGCCGCTCCTCGTCCCCGACGTCCCCGTGGTCACCTGGTGGCCCGACGAGGCGCCGGAGATCCCCGCCAGGCACCCGCTCGGCGCGCTCGCCCAGCGGCGGGTCACCGACACGGCGGCCGCCGAGTCGCCCCGCGCGATGCTGGCGAACCTGGCCGCGGGCTACCGGCCGGGCGACACCGACTTCGGCTGGACCAGGGCCACGCCGTGGCGGTCGCTGCTCGCCGCGACGCTCGACCAGCCGCACCCGCCGGTCACCGCCGGGGAGATCGCGGCCGAGGAGGGCAACCCGGCGGCGGACCTGATCGCCGCCTGGCTGTCGCTGCGGCTGTCGGCACCGGTGTCCAGGACCGTCTCGGCCGGCCCCGGGATCACCGCGGCCGTGTTCACCACGCCCGAGGGCGACATCAAGATCACCCGGGCCGACGGCCGCACCGCGACCCTGGCCTGGCCGGGCCGGACCGACCGGATGGTCGCCCTGCACCGCCGGGACACCGCGGAACTGCTCGCCGAGGAACTGCGCCGCCTCGACCCCGACGAGGTCTACGCGGAGACCCTGGAGCACGCGGACCTGTCGGCCCCGGCGGAACTGCCCCGGCGGACGAACGCGCCGGCCTGAGCGGGAGGGAATGACCGTGAGCGGTCCCGAGGTCTTCATTTACCCAAGCGGCGACCTGCTCGCCGCGGCGGCCGCGGCGCGCTGCGTGACCCGGCTCGCCGACGCGATCGGCGCGCGGGCGCGCGCGCACCTCGTGCTGACCGGCGGCGGGATCGGCACGAAGGTCCTCGCCGCGATCGCCGCCTCCCCCGCCAGGGACGCGGTTGACTGGTCGCGGGTGGAGTTCTGGTGGGGCGACGAGCGGTTCGTCCCCGCGGGGGACCCGGAGCGCAACGAGACGGGCGCCCGCGCCGCGCTGCTCGACGCGCTCGGCGTTCCGGGGACCCGGGTGCACGCCATTCCCGGCCCGGACGGCCCCGACGGCGACGACCCGGACGCGGCCGCCGCCCGCTACGCGGGCGAACTCGCCGCCGTGGCCGGGGCGGGCGCGGCGGTGCCCGCCTTCGACGTCCTGATGCTCGGCATCGGCCCGGAGGGGCACGTCGCCTCGATCTTCCCCGACTCGCCGGCCGCGCACGCCAGGGGTTCGGTCGTCGCCGTGCGGAACTCCCCCAAGCCGCCGCCTACCCGCGTCTCGCTGACGTTCAGCGCGCTGCAGGCGGCCCGGGAGGTGTGGGTCCTCGCCTCCGGCGCGGAGAAGGCCGAAGCGGCCGCCCAGGCCCTCTCCGGCGTCTCGCCGGTGACGCTCCCGGCCGCCGGGGCGCGCGGCACCGAGCGCACCCTGTTCCTGCTCGACGAGGCGGCCGCGGCCAAGCTCCCGCTGGCCTAGCGAGCCGACACCGGACCCAGAAATTCCAGTCACGTTTCTTGTCAGTCCCCACCCGCCCGGGGGCCACACCAGCCTACGGATTAGGTCCGACAAACGATCTTGAAAACGTTGTCGGCCTGCGCTAGCGGCGGCGAATGCCGGACACGATGGTGGTCAGCGCGAACACGGCGATGATCACGAAGATGATGCCCGGCCCGACGACGCCGTGCGCCACCAGGAGGATCCAGATGGCGATCGGGACGAGGATGCCGATCGGGCCGCCGCGGTGCCTGTGCTGCGGCGACTGCGGCTCCTGGCCGACATCCGGCACCGGCGCGGGCCGGGGCGGGAAGGTCGGCAGCGTCCCGGCCGGCGGCAGCCGGCGGCCGGGGACGTCGGTGCCGAGGATCGGCTGCGACGGCAGGTCGATGGTGAGCTGCCGCAGGTCGCCCCAGGTCTTGCTCGCGTAGGCGGCGGCCATCCGCTCGTCGAACTCGTCGATGGTCAGACGGCCCGCCGTGTACGCCTCGCGCAACATGGACACCACGGCATCCCGGTCGACGTCCGAGGCGCGAATGGGGTCATCGGTAGCCATGGGCAGTTCTTCCCGTTGGGAGGCAGGCATTTCCCATGGTACAGCGCCTTCCTCAATATGATCGGGCCATGCCCCCGCCCGCTATGTCCGGCAGTCATTTCATCGTGTGCGGCGACAACCCGCTCGCCTACCGCATCGCCAGGGAGCTCACCTGGCGCTACCGCGAGGACGTCGTCGTCCTGCTGGCCGACCGGCACCGGAACCACGGACCGCAGATCGCCGCGCTGCCCCGGGTGACGGTCCGCGAGCACAGCGCGCTGACCAGCGAGGCGTTCGCCGACGCCGGCATCGCCTCGGCCCGGGCGCTGGCCCTGGTCAGCCCCGATGACCTCGCCAATTTCCACGCGGCGCTGCGCGCCCAGGAGCTCAACCCGGACCTGCGGCTCGTCGTCGCCGCCTACAACCGGCGGCTCGGCGACCACATCACCGGGTTCTTCCGCGACTGCACGGTGCTCTCGCGCAGCCAGCTCGCCGCGCCCGCGCTGGTGGCGGCCGCGCTGGGCGAGATCGCGCCGAGCCATGTCCGGCTGACCGGCCGGACCCTGTACGTGACCAGGCGGGGCGAGGGCGTCAGCGGGCAGGTGCTGTGCGGGCTCATGGTCCCCGACGACCCGGACGGCGCCACGCGGCTCGTCGCCCCCGAGGAGCTCGACGGGGATGCCGGCCTGGTGCTGGCGGTAGCAGACGGCACGCCGCGCGACCCGCTGGCGCGGCAGCGGCACCCGCTGCGCGGTGCGCTCCGGGTGACCAGGCGGCTGCTGTGGAACAAGTTCGGCACCACGTTCGCGGTCCTGCTCGCGGTCGCGATCGCCGGCTTCGCGCTGCTCGCGGTCGCGGGCCACGCCCCGGGCGACGTGGTCTACCTCGGGATCATGGACATGACCGGGTCCGCGCTCACCAGCACGCAGGACGACGTCGCCGAGAAGGCGGCGCAGCTGCTGCTCACCGTCGACGGGATGGCGCTGCTGCCGCTGATGACCGCGATCATCGTCGGCGCGCGGCTGACCGGGAAGGTGCGCGGCGCCCCGCGGCCGCGCGGCGGGCACGTGATCGTGGTCGGCGGCGGCGACATCGGCACCCGGGTCGTCGGCGGGCTGCATGACCTCGGCTTCGACGTCGCGCTCGTCGACCACGACCCGGCGGCCCGCGGCGTCGCGTTCGCCCGCAACCTCGGGCTGCCGGTGCTGATCGGCGACGCCCCGAGCGAGCGGATCCTGCGCCAGGCGGGCGTGGACAGCGCGATCGCGCTGGTCCTGGCGACGAGCAACGACATCGTGAACCTGGAGACCGCGCTGGGTGCCAGGGCGATGCGGGGCGACGACCTGCGGATCGTGCTGCGGCTGTTCGACGACGACCTGGCCCGGCGGGTCGGCCAGAACCTCGGCAGGAACGTGGTCTCCCGCTCCGTCTCCTACCTGGCCGCGCCCGCGTTCGCGGTCGCGATGCTCGAGCACAAGGTGCTGCGCACGATCGCGGTCGGCAGGCACGTGCTCGTCATCGCGGACGTCCGGGTCGAGCCGGGTTCGCGCCTCATCGGCGCGCGGATCGCGGAACTGGAACGGGACCGGCTCGCCCGCGTGCTGGCCCTCGCCGAGCCCGGGAAGGCACGGTGGTTCGACTGGTCGCCGCGGCGGGACCGCCTCCTGCAGCCGGGGGACCGGTTGATCGTGCTCGCCACCCGGGCCGGCCTGTCGACGTTCCTGGCGGGAAACCGCCCGACGGTGGCCGCGCCGTGACGCCCGGGGAAAAGCGCAGACATATTTATTTCGATAAATATCGATTTGCCAGGCTTGTTGTGATTTTTGGCCTTAGCCGCGAATATCGCCATATCTGGAAATAGATTGAAATCTACCTCATCCGTCACACGGGCCGCAACATTTTCGGGCGTGTGTCCCTATCGCGGTGGAGTTTCGGCAGGGTTACGCTAAAGGCGGAATCTATTCCCACCTGGCACCCCAGTGCCAGGCAGCTGGTCAAGCTCGGAGGCATTCTATGAGCGTCAGCGAAGACCGCGATGTAACACCAGCAGTCCAGCCAGCGGCCGTGACCGCACCCGTCGCCGACCCGGGCCCGCTGGGCCTGGCAGCGTTCGCCCTTACCACCTTCCTGCTGTCCGCCGCGAACGCGCGCTGGACGAACGGGAACTCAGCCGGCACGGCCTTCCTGGGCTACGCCCTCGCGTACGGCGGCGGCGCCCAGCTGCTGGCCGGCATGTGGGAGTTCAGGAACAAGAACGTGTTCGGCGCGACCGCGTTCTCCTCGTACGGCGCGTTCTGGATCGGGCTGTACTTCTGGCTCCGGGACACTGGGACCTCGTCGACCGGGCACGACCTCGGCTGGATCCTGATGGCGTTCGCCATTTTCAACACCTACATGCTGATCATGAGCACCCAGGTCAACCTGGCGGTGTTCGCCGTGTTCCTCACGCTGGAACTCACCGAGATCTTCCTGTGCATCGGCAACTTCACCAGCAGCCCCGGCATCACCCAGGTCGGCGGCTACATCGGCATCATCACCGCCGCGTGCGCCTGGTACACCTCGGCGGCCGGCGTG